>SHUM01000003.1 GCA_009691245.1 Acidobacteriota bacterium
GTGATCAGATCAACATCTCCCGCATTCGCGTCAACGCTAACGCCGCCCTCGGCGTGGGCAGCGTGTCGGTAACGATGTCCGGCATCAGCCAGAATCCCTCCGCTCGCCCGATCACGTTTACTGATCCGCAGCGTCAGGTGGGCGTGCTGAATGCCAGTCTCACGGTCAGTTTCAACCACAGCACCGCCACCCTCACTCCGGTTACTCAGCTTCGGTCCTGCGCTTTCCCCAACGATGCTATCGCAGCACCAGGCGCGCTCCCTGGCGCCCCGACTGTGGCGGCGTTTCACGTCCCGAACGCTTTCTCTCTACGCATAACTGAAACGTTCCCTGGCGCCTTGACGTCGCTTGCGACGGAAACCCTATTCGCGCCAGTTATGACACCCGTCAACGGTAGCCAAATTTCTATCACGCTTTCAAACGTTCCCGTAGGCCTGACGGCCGCCTTCTCTGGCACCACCGGCCTCACCGCTGGCTTTAGCGTCACGCTGGCCACACCCGCTACAGTTGATCAGACTGCGGCTGGCACACCGATCGTGTTTGTCTTCAACATAACGACGGCGGATGCGTCGTTGGTGGAACGGGGCACGTTTGTTTTCCAAACCAAGCCCACCAGCACTAGCACAGCCAACCCGTTGGCCATTGCGTCCATCGGTGCCCCGGTGAATATCCAAGCTGCGGTATCGCTTGGGCCGGTCAGCACCGTTGCTACCACCATCGTTCGCTTTGCAGCTAACCAGATTGGTCCCACCACCGTGGCGACCGTCTCGGATTGCACCACTCGTCTCCTGTTGACTTGGGTGGCCACCGTCGCTGATGTGGAAACCGGCGTAGCAATTGCCAACACGTCCAATGATGATGCGGCCTTTGGAGCTGGCACCGCTTTGGGTGCGTCTTCACAGAACGGCACCTGCACGCTGACGGGTTATCCGTCCGCTGGCGGCACGCCTGTCTCGTTCACCACGTCCACCATCAATGCTGGTTCGACGCTGGCATTTTTGATGAGCGCCACCACGGGCTTCACCAACTTCACCGGTTATGTTCTGACCGTCTGCAACTTTGAAGCTGCTCACGCCTTCGCGTTCATCTCTGATGGCCGCGGTGTGGTGACTGGTCCCAAGTTGGCTCAGGGTTATCTGGCCAACGTGATCCAGCCCGGCAGTCGTCCGCCTGCCGCAGGCACTTCCGAGAGCCTTGGCAACTAACTTTAAACCAACACATCATTCCTCTGAATGATGTTTCAGCAAAAGAGAGACGGCCCTTACGGGCCGTCTCTCTTTTTGCGTATCAGGCAACGCCGGGAGTAACATAGTCAATCTAATCATTGGTACTACAAGGAGAGGTCTATGAAAGTCAGGGTTATGCTACAACCCGCAATAATGATTGCGTTAGCAGTGGGGATCATTTGTACAGGACCGTTCGCAAAAATGTCTCCGGCGCAGGAACCCGCAGCCGCTGAAATTGCCCTGAAAAAGCGAGTGGCCGAGTTTTACTCCCTGATGAGAGTCGACAGAACCGCTGATGCAGAGCGATTGGTAACCGCCGATACTCTGGAACGGTTCAGGGTTATGCCAAACGGTGAGTTTTTAAACGCGACAGTAGACTCCATCGAATTTAATCCAGATGGAAAATCGGCGACGGTAAATATTCTTCTTGCGGTCTCCGCCGCGGCCGTCCCCGTTCCATTTCAGCTTCCGCGGAAAACTAATTGGAGACTGGAAAGCGATGGCTGGCGGATTATAATACCCGCCCCAATGGAACATTCTGACTGCGCGATGTTCAGGAACTGTGCCCCCAAGCCTGGAGATCTTCTCAAGTTAGATTTACAATTTACGCAGCCGGTCGTGGATTTGACGCCGATTAAGCAGGGAGAAAAAAAGATCGCCAAGTTCGCATTCACTAATTCATCCGATCATTCGGTGACCATAGAGGATGTTCAGGCTGATTGCGCCTGCGTAACAATGAAGACGCAGAAGAAAGCTTATAAGGCCGGCGAGGCTAGCGAGATTGAACTGGAATTTGATTCCACCAAATACGCCTATGCCTTTGGGCAAACTGTGGCAATCATCACGGAACCGGGCAATCAACGAATCAATCTGCTGCTAAAGGCCAGCGTCACGCCGAAGAACTAAATCAATTCTATATCTGCGTTATTGCGCATTTGCACGGGTAGCCACGGCTACTATTTTTGCGCCGTGGCTACCCGTGCGCCCGCGGAAAATCCTGTTCAATCGAGAGGGCGGCGTCTTGCGAGACCATTTTTCCCGATATCTGACCGGTAGTGCATTCCGTCAAATTGAATCTTCTCCGCCGCTGAGTATGCGGCACGTGCGGCCATGGCCAGATCAGCGCCTGAGGCGGTGATGCCCAGAACGCGCCCGCCGGTGGTTACCAATCGCCCCCCGTCCATCGCCGTGCCGGAATGGAAGACCTTCACGCCGGCCGCCTCCGCCGCATCCAGCCCAGTAATTAAATTGCCTGTCGGGTAGCTCCCGGGATAGCCTCCGGCGCAAGCCACCACACAAACGCTCGCACCAGGCTTCCATGAAAGCGACGGAGTGAGCAGCTTCCCCAGGGCGATCTCATGAAGAACCTGAGCGAGATCGGTATCCAGACGGCAGAGCAACGCCTGGGTCTCGGGGTCCCCAAAGCGGACGTTGTATTCAAGCAACTTTGGACCTTCCGCGGTGATCATCAAACCACAGTACAGGACGCCGCGAAATGGAGTACCTTCCGCGCGCAGGCCCGCGAGCGTGGGATGAACAATTTGCTTCATCACGCGCTGCAGCAGTGTCCCCGAGATAATACTGTCGTCGCAATAGGCGCCCATGCCCCCTGTGTTCGGCCCGGTGTCGCCGTTTCCCACGCGTTTGTGGTCTTGAGTAGGGGCCATAGGCAAAACAGAATCGCCATCGGTGAGGACGAGGAAGGAAACCTCTTCGCCAATCAGGCACTGTTCCAATACCACCTGCATACCCGCCGCGCCCACCAGATCGCCGCTTAGCACCGAGTTCAATGCGGCCTCTGTCTCAGCGCGGTTGGATGCGACCACTACGCCCTTGCCCGCCGCCAGACCATCTGCTTTAACTACGGCGGGGCCTCCCCAACGATTGGCGTATTGCTGGGCGGTGTGTGGATCGGAGCACACTACGAAGTCAGCGGTGGGAATGCCGTGGCGTTGCATGAACTGCTTGGCGTGAATCTTGCTGCCCTCCAATTGCGCAGCCGCTTTGGCAGGACCGGCAACCAACACTCCCTGAGATTGCAAATCATCCACCAATCCAGCTACCAGGGGGGCTTCTGGTCCGACCACAACCAGGTCGACCTGATTTTCTCGGACCAACTGCAAGACAGCCGTTGTAGTCATTTCGCGCAACGGCAGACAGACCGCATCTCTGCTAATGCCACCGTTACCGGGCGCGCAGAACACACGCTCCAGCAAAGAGCTTTGCGCAAGTTTCCAGACCAGCGCGTGTTCGCGCCCGCCACCGCCAATAACCAAGACTCTCAAGCGATCATCCTCCGAATATTTATCAATGGATCAAAAAAACTTCAAGTACCAAGCGCACCTGTTGTAATCAAGGGCGATCAGACGCAGCGCGTTCCAGGCGGACCTGTCGGCCGATCATATAATAGCGTCTGACGATGCGCTGTCCCTGGCTATTTTCATGCTCAAAGTTAAACGATGGCGAAACACCTTCCGGGTGCGTCTCCATGGAAACGTGAATGGGCATGAACCCTTTAAGGTTCCGCTCGCGGTACGAGGTTTCGTAGCGGGAGGCCGCAGGATTCCAAACCAGGACGCGGATCTCCTCGAAATCGTGCACCAAGCCTACAGACTTGGGCACCGTTGCCCACAGGTACCACGGGTGTATCTGATCGCCAACGTGCTCCTTGTAGATCTCGAACCAGGCGCGAATTCGCTGGCTCTCGCGATATCGCGCGACTTCCAGCGGGGGAACCAACTCAATGAACGTTTCCAGCACCCAGCCCGTGCGGTTATCCGATGCCCGTACCAGCAACCAATCCTCCGGGATGGGATTGGAGAGGCCGCGCCGAATATCGTCGGCGGTGGGCTCGCGCGTGGCAACGTCATGGCGCAGAACTTCAACCTTTTCATCCGCGGCGAGCTGATAGAAAACCTGCGTGGTCCGACCTGGCCTGAATCGCATATTGGCCAGCCTGCGGACCAGCGCCTTGCCCTGCAAGGGTAGTTCGCGGGAACCCGCTGCCAATTTCTGGAATAGCTCGAAGACGGCGGCGGAAACTATTTGCCGCTGATGCATCCAGCCTTCGAGTGGCGGAGCTGCGTTGTTCGCGCCCCGCTCTTTAGTTTCGGTAGTCAGGACACGAACGCGGGTCCAGCGATTGATCCGTTCGAGGATCTCCACGCGCTGTCCGCTGCGGATCCTCGCGATCACCCTGGACTCAGGTCCCAGTTGATCGAGCAGCTCCCCCTGGGCTTCGCTGGTATAAGCAACTTCCTGGGATTGCAACATCAAATAGCTTTGACACGACTGCAGCACGATCAACAGGCTCGCCAATACCAACCTTACGATCACACGCAATCTCACCGGACGAATATCTGCCGCGATGGGATAACGACGGGGAGGAGGAAGAATCAAGTGAAGGGTCATTCGGATGCGTTGCTCATTTGAAAGTTAGCTCTAATCGCCGCCTAGTCCCCGAATGAAATGTCCAATGCCCGCGCCGTACGAACCAGCTCGCTGTTTGGTTGGACAATTTTCAGTTCACCGACGGCATCAGCCATGGGTGCGGACTTCACCGAATTACAGTGCAGACAAACCATGTTGCCGAATTCACCGCGCGCGATGACCTCCACAGCCTCGGTGCCAAGCCGTGAGCTGAGCACACGGTCAAATGGAGTGGGAGAGCCGCCGCGCTGAATGTGTCCCAGCACGGTTACGCGCGTCTCCCGCCCAGTCTCCTTCCCGATCAGCGAACCAATGGTGTTGGCGGCCTCGCCGCTGCGAGGGGTCAGGCGGTGCTGCTTCAGGGATTCGCTAAGAGGCTGGCCATCGATCATGCGGCACCCTTCGGCGACAACGACGATGCTGAAGCGGCGGCCAATCTCTTCGCGCTCGTGAATCTTCCGGCAGATGGCCGCCAGCGAAAATGGAATCTCGGCCAGCAAGATGATGTGCGCGCCAGCGGCAATGCCGGAATGTAGCGCGATCCAGCCGGCATCGCGGCCCATGACCTCGACCAGCATCACGCGATGATGGCTTTCCGCCGTACTGTGCAGTTTGTCGATGGCTTCGGTGGCGGTGCGCACCGCGGTGTCAAAGCCAAAAGTAATCTCCGTTGACGACAGGTCATTGTCGATGGTCTTGGGAACGCCAACGACTGGAATCCCCCGGCGGTACAACTCGAGGGCGATCTTCATCGTACCGTCGCCACCGACGACGATCAATCCATCGAGCTTGAGCTTGTGAAAGTTCTCGATGATTTGCGGCGAGACATCCTTCTCTACGGAAATGCCGTTTTCCGTAATGGGATAGGCAAATGGATTGCCGCGGTTGGAGGTTCCCAGTATGGTGCCGCCCCGTGGAAGAATTCCGGAGATCTCTTTGCGAGTCAATTCACAGAGCTTGTTGGGGAAGATCAGGCCATCGAAGCCATCTTGAATTCCCACTACACGCCAATGGTGCTTGATTGTCGCCGATTTGACCACGGCCCGGATAACGGCGTTCAGTCCGGGACAGTCACCGCCGCCTGTCAATATGCCGATGGACCTTACGGGAGCCGATGAGGACACGTCTTGGGCAGACATCGCTGTTCTCCTGGCCGATCATGATGAGGCGAACCCTGCTGAATAGAGACTACCCATTATATGCGGAAAGCCTTTGCAAAGTTGCGGGTGGATAGGAGGCAGCGGGCTGCCCAAAGATGATTTTTCGTCCGTGGAACATTAAAGCGGTAGCGAGGAATGGAACCTTGAATCAAGTACTGAGCTACACCGCGGTCTAGGGCGCGACCGGGATGGTAATGTTTTGCGTGGGGTTGCTGGGCACTCCATTCTGCCGAAGCAGCAGCGGGACGGCATTGCCGGTTTGGATTTCTCTAGGAACCAATACGTTTATTTGATAGAGTCCGACAAAGGTCGGAGCGAGACCATCGTACAGGACCTGGGCATCAATGCCGCCAATGCTGACAGAGACTGGTACCGTGATATCGCTTCCTGTTTGCAGCGCGTCGCCGGAACCGACCGGCGGGATCGTGTCGCCCAGCCCGCCCGCGAAGATCTGAATGATTCGACCCAAACGCGCCGGGTTTGCCACAGTGACCCGGCGGAACTGATTATCCAGTACCGCGGCGCCGTTTGAATCGACGAATATGCCGGGTTGAGCCGCAGCGATCTGGTAATTCTGCGGAGTGGTCAGGCGTCCTCCAGCATTGACGACGATGGATACGGTGTCGCCAGGCCGCGACTCGAAAGGTACCTGTGCATTGATCTGGCCTTCGCTGACGAAATATAGCGGTGCCGGGACGCCGCCGATGAGCACCGAGGTTTGAGAAAGCTCCGTCTCCAGTGGTATGGTCGAGGCGGCTGCCGTTGTGGGTGCCAGGGCTGATCCGAACAAGGAAACAATCCCTCCGGGCACCAGTGGACGGCGTTGTGCGAATCCCGCGCCTTCCACCACGCCGTCGTTGAACAACACGGGCAGGACGGTCCCGCCGGAAGCGGTTATGGACGACACCGCAAATATCTGCTGCACGGAACTGAAGTTCGGGTGGAAGCCGGCAAACGTGATGTTCACGGTTGCAGCGGCTTGTTGCGGAGTCCAAGTGCCGTTGTAGAAACCGCCTCCGGCATTCGACATTGGAATGGAAACGCCCCCGGCGGTGGCTACCACGGTCCCATTTGTTACGGGATCCCCGCAACTATCCACCAATTGCGCCAGGAGCGCCTGCGGGAAGGAAACAGGGGAGTTTGAGCCGTTGCCTACAGTGCTGCCGATGAGGGACATCCTGATAGGCGTGCATCCTGCAAGGGACGCGCCGCCGGTTTGCTCGTCGGTCACGGATGACCCACGAAGGCAGTATGTGGAATTGGGATTGCACGGTGGTTGCGGCTCGTAACCGGTGGGGTCCAATTCGGTAATGATCAACGCGACGTCAACCGTCTGAGGAGATCTACCCGGGAAGCTCGCGGTAATCGTGCCGCGATAAGTGCCCGCCCGCAATCCGGTCGGGTTCACAGTTACCTGGATGGTGGTCGGCGCAGCGCTGGTGGCAACAACGCTGGTTGGCAATACGTTGACCCAATTTCCGGTGGTGGTGGTGGTGGTGAACTGCGTAGTGATCGATCCACCTCCCGTGTTGCTGAGGGAGATCGATTTCTGCAAATTGTTGGTGCTGCCCACGGGAGCCGTGAACGTCATGCCGTAATTGGTGATTCGGGGAACCGCTCCAGCCGTGGGACGCACCACATGGTAGGTTACCGAAAGATATTGCGGGGAGTTTCTGGCCGTGGATGAACGGAAAGGGATCAGTGCCGAATAAACACCGTTGTCAAGCGCAGCGGTATTAAGGGCCACGGTAATCTCCGTGCCCGATGTATTGCTGGCAGACAATGAGCCACTGCGGGGCGTGATATTCAGCCATGCGGGTATCGAAGCCGCATTCACCGTCCAATCGAGCGTTCCCGTGCCTGAATTGAAAATGGAAATGGGATGCCCTGGCGGAATTCCCGTGCGCTCGACGGTCTGAAACACGATGGAAGACCAACTCAACGATAGGCGGGGGCTGGGGGCCGCCAGCGAGGCATTGACCGGGATGGAAAGTATCCCAACAACGGATGGAATGCGTATGTTCACAAATCCTTGATAGGTGCCAACTCCGGGAAGCAAAGCAGGCGTGAATGTGACGCGAAGGAAATTGCGCTGCCCTTGCTGGAATGTCCCCGTGGATGGAGTAACTCTGAGCCAGTTATTGCCGCCATTCAAGTATGCAATGGTTGCCGTAAAGGGTTCGGGAACATCAATGCTACAGCCTGTAACCGAGCTGTTCCCTATGAATAGCGAGTGCGTACTCGGTGCGTCGCCGATGCGGGCGGTCAGTTGGAACGAATTGGGCTGGGCGCAATTAGGAAGAGAATTTAAGTCAATGGCGTGTAGGTCGGCGCGCCATCCTGGAAGCACAAGCGCCATCAAACAGAGGGCAAGGGAAATCGCCACTGCCGCATGTCTGTGATCATTCACACGAGTTTTCTTCAACGGTTACTCCTCTGCTGGCGTTTCAGAGCAAAGTTGCCTGACTCCGATTCATTTTCAGGCAATCTCTTTCCGATCCCTAGTCGCCATGTATAGCAAACGACCTAATTGTAGCGGGACGCCGGGGAGGGCCGTACGTGGCTCTACTCTAAGCAAAGTATCGCGATATCTAGTGTGCGTGTCAATGGGATTGTGGGCCATTTGTTCAGGATGTAGCCCTAGTAAGTATAGGACTAAATCGAGCCACATTGCTGTCAATGGGAGGAGTCATTAGTTCTTTGCTGGGGGTTCAAGCTGTAACGGGTCCGGGCTTTTTCGCGGTGCCGCTTGATGGCCAGCTCCACCAGTCGATCGATTAGCTTAGAGCAGGATAGCCCGCTCGCCGCCCACAGTTGCGGATACATGCTGATTCTGGTGAATCCAGGTATGGTATTGATTTCATTTACATAGAACTTGCCTGTCTTTTTCTCGAGGAAGAAGTCTACGCGCGCCATGCCCGCACAATCCAAGGCCTGGAAAGCCTCCACAGCCAGTTTTTGCGCCCGCTCCGCCTGCGCAGGTTTCAGTGGTGCCGGAATCAGCAATTGCGAGTTGTCATCGAGATACTTTGCGGCATAGTCGTAGAACTCATTGCCAGGAACAATTTCGCCAGGCACGGATGAGATGGGATCTTCATTGCCTAGCACGGAGCATTCGATCTCTCTTGCGTTCATGCCGCGCTCCACCAGAACCTTCAGATCGAAATCGCCGGCCAGCCGTAGCGCCGGTACCAACTCGTCGCGATTGCTTGCTTTGCTCACACCCACCGACGAGCCCATATTAGCGGGCTTCACGAATACCGGATAACGAAACTCCGCCTCAATTTCTTTGCAGAGATCATCCAGACGGACATGGATATCGCGCCGATTCGTTACCACATAGGGAACCACCGGCAACTTGGCCTGTTGGAATAGGCGCTTCATGACAACCTTGTCCATCCCCACCGCCGAGCCGAGCACTCCCGAGCCCACGTAAGGAATCTCCGCCAGCTCCAGCAATCCCTGCACCGTGCCATCCTCGCCGTATGTACCATGCAGGACCGGGAAGACCACGTCGAGGGCACCGGGAAACGTTGTTGCGTTCTGGCTGGCAAGTGGCACCAGAAGTCCTATGCCATCCGGACAGGCCGATGGAATTACTTCCACGGCGCCCACGGGTATGGAATCAATCGCCCCATGTCCATTGGGTTCCGGCGGCAACGCGCCCACGCACCAGCGCCCTTGCTTGGTGATGGCGATGGGGACGACATCGTATTTTTCCGGGTCCGCTGCGGCAATGATGTTCCGCGCCGACTGAATCGATATCTCGTGTTCAGCCGAGCGGCCGCCGAAGAGGATGCCCAATCTTTTTTTGTTGGCCATGCTATTTTGAGTGCGTCAATGGTGGATAGGAACTAAGCGTTGCTAACGAACCCCTGCCGCAGTCTCCCATTATCCACGAGTTATTTTCCTTCGTCCAAACCCGACGGTGCCTGCCCTTCAATGCTGCCACGGTGATCGCCGCGCCCGCAGGCTTTCCAGTGCGTACAGGTCTATTGACAGTAGCTTATATGGTTCGCTAGTCTAGCCTTTACTTCCCAGACTTGGCTGCACAGGCAGGCCTGCAAGATATCCCGGAACGCAGAGGCAGTCACCATGAACTTCCGTATCGGCGAGAAGGTCGTATACCCCACGCATGGCGTGGGAATTGTCGAGCAAATTCACAACATGCCTCCCCCCGCCGCTGCCGCAGTGCTCGTCGGCCACGCGCTGGAAACCGCCCCAAAAGCCTACTTGCTGCGCATCTACTCGAGCAGCTTGCGTGTGATGGTACCCTTCATCAATGTCGGCAGCGTGGGCCTGCGCCGTGTGGTCCGCCGCCAGGATGTGAACCAAGTGCTTCGCTATCTCTCCGCCGGCGACTGCCAGCCCGCGCCGGACTGGAAGTGCCGCTTCAAGGAAAACACCAACAAGATGCGCAGCGGCTGCCTATTCCGCGTGGCCGAGGTCCTCAAGTGCCTGCTGCTGATCAATCGCGCGAAGGATCTCTCCTTCCGCGAGCGCAAGATGCTAGAGCGCGCCCGCTACCTCCTCATCAGCGAGCTGGCCGTGGTCAGCGGGATTAGCGAGGCCATTGCCGAAGCTACCCTCACTAAGGCGCTTGCCGAGGCGCAGCTCAAACTGCTCCCCAACTAACTCCGCTACCACCGCTGGGCAGCCCGCCGAATCGTTCAAATCTTCGGCCCTGCCCACTCTGACAAACTTTGCGGTTCTTGCGGAATAAAACAGAGCCGGGATGTTCCATGGCGGCTCCGTTACTCCATCTTAAACGTGGCTGGTTACTCAGGCTGGAAGTTGAATGATGAAGCGCGTGCCGGCGCTGGGGGCGGACTCCACCTCGACTGTGCCACCGTGGTGGGTGATGATTTCCCGCGCGATGGCCAGGCCCAGGCCGAAGCCCGGCGCGGTTGAGTGCTCCGCCTGCGCCGTGCGGAAGAAGCGGTCGAACAAGCGCCGCTGATCCGGCTGGGCGATGCCGGGTCCGTTGTCGGCGACGATGATCTCCACGCCATTCTTGTTATGGCGCCATTCCAGCAGCACCCAACAGCCGCTCGGCGAGTACTTCACGGCGTTGGTCAGCAGGTTCGAGACGGCGAACTCCAGTAACTCAGCGTCGGCCTCGAAAGTGAGTGGGCCGTTACCAGCAGTCACTCGAAATTCCAGGCCCTTGCGCTCGGCTAGCGGGCGGATGCGCTCACTGATCGTCGTCAGCAGCGGCGTCAACTCGACCGGCGCGCGGCGCAATTCCAACTCTCCTGCGGAGAGCCGTTCGACACTCAAGAAGCGCTCGACCAGGCGCGCCAGACGCTGCGACTCTTCGTGCAGCAGGCGCAGCATCTGCTCACGGCGCGCGGGCTCCAGCGCGTAGCGCGCCAGCAACTCGCTCGATGCTTGTATGGACGCCAGCGGCGTGCGCATCTCGTGCGTGGCCATCTCGAATTGCTGGCGCGCCAGCATCCGCTTATTCTCGGAGTCGAGATAGCGCCGCCGCCCGACGAGCAACTCGTACGCCTCTCCCGCCATAATCGACACGCCAAAGCACAGCAACAGGCTGAACGCAGGCCATATCTGCCCGGCCAAGAACAACACATAGGGAACGATCACGACGGTCGCGCCGATGGCCAGCAGCGCCAGCCACTGCGCCGGCCCGTGCGCGCGCGCCAGCGCGAGCAGCGTAAACGCAGCGATCAGCAGCATGGCCAGCGCCACGCCCGCATCGCCGATGGGAGTGAGGAACTTTTTCCCGATCAGCGTGTGCAGAATGTTAGCGTGAATCTCGATGCCGGGCATTCCCGAGGCGGAGTAGTACGGCGTGAATAGCCGGTCGCCGGTGCCCTGCGCGGTAACGCCCAACAGGACGATCTTGCCGCCAAGTTCGGCGGATGCGGCGGGATCATCCAGCAACTTCGCAAAACTCACGCGCGGAAATGTCCCGTCCGGCCCGGCGTAGTTGATCCACAGCGTTCGCTGCGTGGTATCCGGCGCGGGAATGTGCATGACCTCGGTGCTGGCTGTCGGCGCAAGGTGAGCAATTTCGAGGTCGTCGGGAGTCTCGGTGATCAGGGCCGACTGGCCGCTGTCTGGGCTGGCCATGCCACGCACACACTCCAGCGCGAAGGCCCATAGGCGCTCGCGACCGGAGTATTTTGAAAGCAACACCTGACGGCTGACGCCATCGCCATCGGGATCGGCGTGAACGTGGCCGATCCTCGCCGCCTGCGCCGCCAGACGCGATAGCGGATGCAGCCAGCCCGAACCCGCCTCCAGCGCGCTCGACAACACCACCGGCGTGCCCCCGTCGCGCGCTGCGCGCAGCGCGGCCTCCAGCGCGGCATCATTCGTATCGGCTCCCTGATCGACCAGCAGGATGTCGATGCCCAGCAAACGAGGTCCGGCGGTGGTGATGCGGCTGATGCCCTCGGCCAGCAGCGCGCGATGCAGCGGCAATGCGCCGTGCCGGGCCAGCGTCGCGTCGTCAATGGCCACAATCACGATGTCGCTGGAAGAGGCTTCACCATTGGCGTCTATGGTGGTTGGTCCGCGCTGACGAAAATAGAGATCGTAAAAATTCAAGTTGACGCGGCGGGCGAACGAACTCCACCCCAGCAGCAGCGAGATCGTCGCGCACACCACGCCCAGCAGCAGAGAGGCGACCAGCGGTTTGCGCGGAGAAATCTTCATGGGTGAGGGCGCTCGCGCACCCTGCTCATATTAGCAGAAGGCGGAGAGGCTAGAGTCCGAACAGAGCCGCGACCGGAAGGGAGCGGTTGCAATATAGAGTCTCGCAGGTCCAATGAGAACCGCTCCCTCCCGGTCGCGGCTCTGTCACGCCACTAGAGCTGCTTCAGCAACTCCTTGGCCTCCGCGTATTGCGGGAAGCGCTGCTCCTCGGCACGGAACTCGGAGGAATGCACGCAGCGTCGCGTGCCGCGATGCAGCACGGGATATTTCAGGTGTAGCATCTCGTGATAGAGGATGTACTCCACCAGCCACAACGGCGTCTGTGGACGGTCAAAGATGCGACTCACGATGATGGCGTTATGCGCGGAGTCAAAGTGTCCCAGCAGCACGCGTGACGCCGTGCGGCTCCAGCCCAGCGAGGGCCGGGCCATCAGCCCGCCGAAGTAGCGCTGGTTCAAGTCCTCGAACATTTCATCCAGATGAAAGTGTGAGCCCGCCGCCACGCCCACATGCTTGCGTCCGCGCACACGGCGGATGATCTGCGCCTGATGGCGCACGCTGCTGCGGTTGAGGAACTGGCGGTAGCGTGCCTGGAACTGTGGCGGAATGGGTTTGCGATAGAGCTTCGAGATCAGGATGTAGGCGATGGACTCCAGCACCGGCGGCGGCGAACCTTCGAGCAGATCGGAGAGGCTGACTTCCATGCGGCCCGCGCGCATGCGGATGACGTTGTTGATGTCCGCGTAGGGGCGAAACGACAAGGCGATCTCCGGCAGCGGCGTGCGTGGCCGCACCGCCAGATGAACGCGCTCGAAAATTTCCATGCCTGCTGAAGTCATCTTGAAGAGATTAGAATACCGCGTAATGCGGGCGCGCGGGGCTACTGTCGATCACTCTTGCGCGGCGGGCCTTCTTCTGGTGACGGGGCGGGGGCGGCGCCTGAAGTTGAGGCGGGCGGCGCTGGCCGCTTACGAGGCGGACCCTCTTCGCCGTCCTTGCCCGCTGCTGGACGCGGCCTTTCGCGTGGGTTATCCGGGCGCGGCGGCGCGGCGGGGAACTCCGTGGGCGCGGTGCGCTCGTCCACTTCCGGGAACATTCCCTTGGCCACGTCTTCGAGCAGTTCTTCGGTAACGGCGATCGATTCTTCCAGAGTGAACTGATAGTTGGCGTAGATGGGCGAAGCGTCATTGTCGAGCGATTCCAGAAATTGCCGCGACTCGGGCAAACGCGTCTTCAGCAGCTCCATCGCTTTGGGAAACGGCGCGCGGCGTTCACGGGCATCCGCCATCGTGGTCTCAATGGCTTCGAGTATCTTCGTGTACTGCTCCAGACTTTTCTGCACCGCGCGACCCGCACTGGATTTTGCCGAACCCAGCGCCGCGCGCATCGCGCCCAGCCGCATGTCGGCGATCTCCAGATAGAGCGGGATACGCTTCTCCGGCTCCTGCGCGTCGCGCGCCGCATCCACTTCTTCGCGCGTGAGGAAATCCTCCTGCGCCGTCGCGTGGACTGCGACCGCCAGGAAAATCAGCGCCAGCAGCGCGCATCGCATTATGGAAAACTTCCGGCTCACCAAGGGACGCTCCTTACGGGTTACTTCTTGCTTGGTGGGTGCATGACGCTATACAAAACCGCTTCGCGTAATTGCAGAACCTGCTTCATGACCGCTTCAATCAGCGGACGTTCGTCAGATGAAACGTTGATTTGAATCTGTTCCAGTTCGCGCGAATGTCGTCGCAAGCCGACTTCGATATTCCTGGCAGTGCCTGTATGCGCGGCTTCGCTGTTGGCGGCGCTGAGCCGCGCAAGGGCCGCCGTGTACGATAACAAAATAGAATTACTCTCTTCCATCATGGTGCCGGTGGCGACGAAGGTGCGAATCTTCAACAAATGGTGGTCGAGCATTTCCAGCGTGAGGCGCGCCCGCTTGCGCGAGTCCTTCTGCTGAGAGAGCGCTTGCTCCAACTCTGCGAGGCTCTTTGGTTCGGCGGATTGGCCCCCCAAGGCAATACACACCAGCAACAGGGCTGCCATTGCGCGCGCGGTTGCGCGTGAAGTATCTGGACTGAATCGGAGATGCCGCTGGACGCCCGTATTCATGCCGATGCACTCCCGCGCTGGTGTATCTGAATGCGATTATAACTTCAAAGGCAGTTGATCCCTAACAGTCCGCGGAAAAAGCCGGTTGGTTGTCATTCCGAGCGGAGCGAGGAATCTGTTTTTGTCCCGCGCGGCTGAAAACAAAAGCAGGTTCCTCGCTCCGCTCGGAATGACAACCAAACAACGTACTACTTGCGGCCACCCTTGCGTTGCAACTCGCGCGTCAGGACCCGAGATCGTTCTTTCGCCTGAAACTGCTGGTCGGGATTCTTGCCGTCGGCGAGCGCAAGAAACTTTTGATAATTATCCAGCGCGCCCTGCTGCGCCCGGAGCTGATCGAGCGACAGCGCGCGCAGAAAGTAGGTGCCCGCCGTATCCGCGCCCAGCTTGGCCACCTGATCCAGCGCGGCGACGGTGCGGGGATAGTCCTTGAGCAGATAGAGTGCGGAAGCGAGGTTCGTCCAGCCCAGCGAGGATTTGGGGTCCAGCTCCACGCCGCGCGCGAACGACTGCGCGGCCTCGGCGTAGCGCTTCACCTCGTTGCGCAAGCTGCCGAGCGCCAGATGCAGGTTCGCCTGGTTCGGCTGGGCAGCGATCATCTCGATCAGCAGAGGCTCGGCGCGGCCCTTCTGGTTCGTTGCGAGATAGGCTTCGAGCAGCAACTGATTGGCCCCTGGCGCGCGCGCAGCCTCGGTCCGCACGGCTTCCAGATGCGTGATAGCCTCGGTGGCGCGCTTTTCGGCCAGATAGAGTTCGGCCAGATGCAGACGCAACTCCTTGCGCGCGGGCTGGGCTTTCAGAAAGTCTTCGTAAAGTTGCAGCGCCTCATCGCGAACCGTTGTGGCGGGCGCGCTGCGGTCTTCGAGCAGACGGGCGAGCGTGAGACGCGCTTCCTGCTCCTCCGGCATCTCGCGCGCCACGATGCGCAACTGCGCCTCGGCCGCCGCCGGATCGCTTTGCGCGAGCAGCGCGGCCAGGTCCATGCGCGTCGTGTGGTTCTCCGGACGCAGCTTCAGCGCCGCTTCATACGCCGTGCGCGCTTCCGGCACGCGGCCCAGATTTCCCAGCGCATGGCCCAGTTCGGTCAGCGCGGTCCAGTGGTCCGGCTGCGCGGCAACCACGCGGCGCAGATGCTCGATGGCTTCTTCGTTTTTTCCATCCTGGCGCAACAGCATGCCCAGATTCATGCGGGCGGAAAGCAAGTCCGGCTGCGCGGCCAGGACTTTGCGATATTGTTCGATGGCCTCCACGGCGCGATTGGTCATGCTGTAGGAGTAAGCGAGATTGAAGCGCGCGGGAACATCCGAGGGCGACTGCGCAAGATACGCTTCAAGCAACGCTACGGCCGATTGGTAATCATCTTTATCGAGCGCCGCGCCGGCCTGTTGCAGCAGAGCTTCCGGGGATGCCGTCGCCGGTGGCGCGGTTTCACTGAATGCGGGCGATGCCGTGCGCGGCGCGGGATACTGCGCCCGCAGGACACTCGGCGCAACGACCAGCAAAAGCCAGGAGCCGAGGATGACTTTAGATACTCGTGCGAACTTTAGCATTGTGGTATGCACCAAGGCTTGAAATATCCGCCTGTTGCCACCTCCATGCTACTTCAAATGAATGGGCAAGGATCAACTGACAACGGAACTTTTCTCTAACCTTTTTTTTGACGGACACTGTATCAGAGCCCCGACCGCCAGGGAGGGGGCACGTTCGCCGATTAGCAGTGACCGTTGTGCGTGCCCCCTTCCTGGCGGTCGGGCCATGATACACCCCTGACAGCTTAATCATCGGAGGCGGACTCGCCCCATTGCTGATGGCGGTCCAGTATCTGGCGCAGGAAGAGCCCGGTGTGAGACGCGGGACATTCGGCGACCTGCTCGGGCGTGCCGGCGCAGACCACCTCTCCGCCGCGGTCGCCGCCCTCGGGGCCGAGGTCGATCACCCAGTCGGCGGTCTTGATGACGTCCAGGTTATGCTCGATGACCACGATGCTGCCGCCTTGATCTATCAGCTTGCGGAAGGCGGCCAGGAGCTTCGCGATGTCGTCGAAGTGCAGGCCCGTGGTGGGCTCGTCGAATAAAAACAGAGTGCCTTCCGATTCTTTAGCGGCCAGATGAGAAGCCAGCTTGATGCGCTGCGCTTCGCCGCCCGAGAGCGTCGTCGCCGACTGGCCGAGGCGCAGATAACCGAGGCCTACCTCATCGAGAATGCGCAGGCGGTTGGCGACCGTGATGGCCATGCTGAAAAAACTCAGCGCCTCCTTCACGGTGAGGCGCAGGATTTCATGAATGTTCCTGCCGCGGTAATTGATCTCCAGCACGCCGGGCTTGAAGCGCGTGCCGCTGCAATCCTCGCAGACCAGCTCGACGTCGGCCAGGAACTGCATCTCAACCGTAACGATGCCGCTGCCCTGACAGGTCTCGCAGCGCCCACCGGGGATGTTGAATGAGAAGTGGCCCGGCAGGTAGCCGCGCTTGCGCGACTCAGGCTGGTCGGCGAACAGCGAGCGGATGGGATCGAAGGCTTTCATGTACGTAACGGGATTCGAGCGCGGCGTGCGGCCGATGGGCGATTGATCGACCATCACTACTTTCTGAATGGACTCGGCGCCGTCCACGCGGCGGCAGGCAAGCTTGCGACCCATGGCTACTTCTTCGCTGTCGTCGCCGGCCGGTGCGTCGAATAGCGGCCCGCCGCCTTCCTTCTTCTCCGCCTTGCCGGAGTCGTCCGCGCCGCGATCGCGCAACGCGTCGAACAGCACATCGTAGATGAGCGACGACTTGCCCGAGCCGGAGACGCCGGTTACCGCCACTAGCAGTCCCAGTGGGATTGCAACATCCACTTCCTTCAGATTGTGACTGAACGCTCCGTGAATTTTGATCTGTTTTTTGGGTGAAGGCTTGCGACGTTTTGAAGGCAGGCTGATGCGCAGGTCGCCGCGCAGATAGCGGCCCGTGAGCGTCGAATTGCTGGCCAGCAGTTCGTGGTAGCGTCCCGCGAACTGCACACGTCCGCCGTTCTCGCCCGCGGCGGGGCCGAGGTCCAGGATGCGGTCGGCGGCCTCCATCATGGTCGGGTCATGTTCGACGACGACGATGGTGTTGCCTTGATCGCGCAGCGCCTCCAAAATGCGAATCAGCCGCGCGGTGTCCCGGCTGTGCAGGCCCACCGACGGCTCGTCCAATACATAAAGCGTACCGACCAGATGCGAGCCGAGCGAAGCGGCCAGTTGAATGCGCTGGGCCTCGCCGCCGGAGAGCGTGGAGGTCAGCCGGTCCAGAGTCAAATACTCGAGGCCCACGTTCTCCAGATATTCCACGCGCTGGCGAATCTCGGTGAGAATCTTGCCCGCGATGGCCTCCTGCACGCCGCCGAGCAGCAGCTCGTCGAAGAAGCGGCGCAGGCGCTGGATGCTCATGCGGCAGACGCCGCGGATGTCCTCGCCGCCCACCTTTACGGCAAACGCTTCGCGGCGCAGGCGTCCGCCCTGGCACTCCGGACACAGCGCGTAGCCACGGAAGCGGCTCAGGAAGACGCGCACGTGCAGCTTGTATTTCTTGGTTTCCAGATACGCGAAGAAGCCGTTGATACCCACCAGCGCGCGGCGTCCGCGCTTGCCCTCGACGCGGCCATCCCACACGAACTCTTTTTCTTCGGCGGTGAGTTTGTAGTAGGGAACATCCATGCGCACGCCGCGCTCGCGCGCTTCTTTGCGGAACTCGGTGAAGAAGACCCGGTAGCGCGGCTTGGTCCAGGGCTCGATGGCGCCGTCTTCCAGCGAGCGCGTCTTGTCGGGGATGACCAGTTCCTCATCAAAGTCGATGGTGTTGCCGAAGCCCTGGCAGCGCGGGCATGCGCCGTAGGGACTATTGAAGGAGAACAGGCGCGGCTCGGGCACTTCGTAGGAAAGTTTGCAGGGCTTGCACTCGAAGAGTTCGTTGAAGGTGAGCCGCGCAGGCAGCGCGGCCAACGAAGGATGCCCGGCGGCGTCAGTAAATTCGACGATGGCCTCGCCGCCTTCGCGGTAACACAGCTCCAGACTATCCACCAGGCGCTGCCGCGATTGCGCGTCAATCACCATACGGTCGGCCAGCATCCACACGGGCCGGCGAAAATCGACATCCAGCAGAGCTTCGGGCGTGGAAAATTCGAAGAGGTTGCCATCCTGATAGAGCCGCGTGTAACCCAGTTTGCGCAGATCGAACAGGCGGGCCTTCACTTGATCCGAGAGCGAAAGCGGCGTTGCGGTGAGGACCGTATCGATGCTTGCGGCTGCTGCTTTCTTGCGGCTGGCGGCGGTCTTCTTCGCGGCCTTCACCGCTGCTGGCGATTTTTCGGAAGCGGCTGCGGGTGGTGCTCCGCCAGCGTCTGCGCGGACCAGAGGAAACAAAATGTATGCGCGCAGGCCGCTTTCGGGGCCGCCGCTGGAGCTGGCGTCGTGGGCGAGCCGCAGCAAGCGCGCGGCGACTTCGTCCACCGTGTCCTTCTTCACTTCGGCGCCGCACTGCGCGCAATACGTCTGCCCGACGCGCGCGTAGAGCAGGCGCAGATAATCGTAAATTTCGGTGGAGGTGCCCACGGTGGAGCGCGGATTGCGCGTGGTGTTCTTCTGGCGGATGGCGATGGAGGGCGCGATGCCGTCAATCTCGTCGGCGTCTGGCTTCTCCATGCGCTCCAGGAACTGCCGCGCATAGGCTGACATCGACTCGACATACCGGCGCTGCCCCTCGGCATAGAGCGTGTCAAACGCCAGCGACGACTTGCCCGAGCCGCTCACGCCGGTGATGACCGTCAGATGATTGAGCGGAATATCAACGTCAATATTCTTGAGGTTGTGGACGCGGCAGCCGCGCACACGGATGCTCTCCACCTCAGTGGATCGAGGCGCGGGAACAGCGCGATGTATGGCGGTGGCCATAGATAAGTCTGATACAGACTGCCGAACCCTGTATTATACCGCCTATTGCCGCCGCGTTCCACTCTACCGACGTGGGGCTCGATGGCAGGGAGCGGCTGGTTGCCGATTAGTTGATGGAGATGTAGCGCTCCAGCCGCGCGACTTCTTTTTCATTCACGTACTTGCCCATTTCCTTGCGAAATTGCTCGATAGTTTTGTACGGGCGATACTCCTTGAACTCGCGCAACATGCGCGCGCCGAGGCCAGGGATGGTGCTCAGGTCGGCGGCAGCGGCGATGTTCAGGTTCAGGTGGATGAAGACGTAGCGCTCCAGCCGCGCGACTTCCGCCGCGCTGGCGTACTTGCCCATCTCCTTGCGGAACTGGTCCAGCGTCTTGTAGGGGCGGTATTCCTTGAACTCGCGCATCATGCGCGCTCCCATGTTTGTGATCAACTGCATCTCCGCGGCGCTGGCGGAGTTGAGATTGATGTGGACAAACAATTTGGCGTACAGCTCGGCGAGCTGCTCTTTGCTGAGCGACTTGCTCAACAGCGCATTCAGCTCCGTTACGCTGAGAAACGGGCGGGCGGCCAGCACCGTCTTGGCGAGCGCGGCATTCATGTGCGGCAGCGCAGCCAACTGCGGCTCGGTGGCGGTGTTGGCTTCCAGCAATCCAGTTTGATTGCCGAGTTGCGACTGCCCGCGAACGGCCATGCCGACGACGAGGCCAGCGACCAGGCCGGCGATCGCCAGCAGCATCGCGGCGCGTCTCGTTACAGGGAATTTTGTATAGGCTGAATAAGTCATATAACCCCCTCGATTTAATTGCAAAATTGCCAACAACTATTTTTCGGGCGGCTTGCGCAGCGCCGGATGGCCATACGCCCAGGCTATGCCCAACAGGCCCATCTGAATCATAACCCCGGGGGCCAGCGCTGGCGGAGCCTGACTCTTCATCGCCCCCCAGAACAGCGCCGCGCCCTGAAGTGATGGGTTTACTTCCATCTGAAATTCCGCTTTGGCGCGATAGTGCAGCAAGGTGCCGATGAATCCGCTCAGTATGAACAGCGCCATCAGCTCCTGAATCGTGCGGACCGGCGCGGCGCGTGGATAAAGCGCGACCCAGCAGAAAGCCAGCGACGCAGCAGCCATCAACACCAGCGGCACCCACTGCCAGAGGTCTTCGGTGTGCCCGGACAGCAGTAATTCCGCGCCGATGCCGACCATCTCGGTGACCAGTATGAGCAAGAGGACGGGACGGAGATTGGTTGCATCGGCTGGTCTTGGCGTCATGTCCCATTCTCGCTTGGCGCGGCTACCGCCCGCAACCCGACGTGGCGCGGGCGTTGCGCAACAGAGCCGCGACCGAGAGGGAGCGGTAGTTGGATGGCATATCAGCATTCATGGAACCGCTCCCTCTCGGTCGCGGCTCTGTTGCGGTCTTTCGCTGCGCTCAAGATGACAGCCTTGTATGACGGGCGTAACGAGTTGGCCCACTCGCTTGAAGTCGCCCAACGGAACCTGTATTCTCTTTCCTACCCCGGCACATTGGGACTTATTACAGGAGGATCATTTATGCCTAGCACCAACAGCGCCGCGCGTTTGCGGATGCTCTATTGCACTTTGATATTTTCCGTCGCCATCGCCATTACCGGCTACACGCAGAAGGGCGGCGAGTATGAGACCGGCCCCTATGACGTGGACACGGCCTGGCCGCAGAACGTTTGCGGCGACGGCTTTCAGATCGGCTCGGTGGGCGGCGTGTGGGCGCAGAGCCAGGACCGCGTGTTCGTCTACGCGCGCGGCTGCTTGGTGACGGCCAAGCCCACCGGCACCATCCTGCCGGAGCGCAACGCCTCGGGCTACTCGCTCTCCTCCGAGGATCCCAAGATGTTCCCGCGCTGGGACCACGTGCTGATGGTGTTTGACCGCAACGGCAAGATGGTCGAGAGCTGGGAGCAGCACAACAAGCTCTTCGTCCGCCCGCACCGCGTGGTGATGAATCCCTACGACGCCGAGCGCAACGTGTGGCTGATCGATGACGGCGCGCACTCCATCTATAAGTTCACCAACGACGGCAAGAAGTTGTTAATGACACTGGGTGAGTTCCGCGTTCCAGGCAGTGACAAGACGCACTTTGGCCGCCCCACCGACATCGCCTGGCTGCCCAACGGCGACTTCTTCGTCAGCGACGGCTACGTCAACACCCGCGTCGTGAAGTTCAATAAGGACGGGCAGTATCTGCTCGAATGGGGCAAGCCCGGCAAGGGGCCGAGTGAGTTCAACACCGTGCATGGCATCGCGGTGGATAACAACGAGCGCGTGTACGTCGGCGACCGCGCCAACTCACGCGTGCAGATATTCGACAAGAACGGCAAGTATCTGGAAGAGTGGAACAACCTGCGCTTCCCTTATTACATTTACATGTCCAAGGACCAGCACCTGTGGGTGGGCGACGGCTACACCAACAAGATTCTCAAGTACGACCTGAACGGCAAGATGCTGTTCCACTGGGGCACCTTCGGCAGTTGGCCCGGCGGCATCTGGGGCCCGCACCAGTTCAGCGTGGACGAAGCTAACAACTTCTACATCGCCGACGTCCACATTGGCCGCATCCAGAAGTTCAAGCCCAAGCCCGGCGCCAAACTGGAAGAGCTGGTAGGCCAGCGCTTCGAAGTGCCGGCGAAGTAGCTGAAGGGGTTGCCTTACTAAGTTGTCATTCCGAGGAGCGTCGCGACGAGGAATCTGCTGTTCATCAGAGCCGCGCGCGCAAGCAAGCGGACCCGCCCGGTCAACGCGGAAAGCAGATTCATCACTGCGCTCGGAATGACAGTACAACAGGTACAGTCCTCCAAGTGAAAAACGTCACCACGGGCGGTAACATTTAGATAGGCAAGCTTCGGCAGGGCGGCTACGCGTTCAAGACGGGGACAGGCTACCACTCGCCACGCCACGTGCCTGTGTTCCGCGACGAAAGGCTCATCCTGAAGTGGGATCTGGAAAATGGCAAGCCGTTGAATGGCAGAGCCTCACGAAAACTGCGCAAGATCATTGCATCGCTGATCGTGGAGGGGCAGCTGTAACTGGACATGAAGATCAAGAGCGTTAGTTACAACAACCGGAAGAAAGTCTTCATCATCACCGCTCGCGGCAGGGGGTGGTCGTTTCCCTACGCCAAACTAGATGTGAAGCCCACTGCGGATGATCCAATCGTGAATCTCTATGTTGATGCAAAATTGGCCCGCGAGGGTTTCACCTACACGCTGAGATCCGGCCGCGAAGACTCCGTGCTCGCAGACCAATTTCTGGATTACAACCGCGACCCCAATTACATGCGCGATATGATGCTGTACCGGCTTTCGCTGGAAGCGCAGAAGCGCGTCGCATCGAGCGGTCTCGCCAAGCGCGAGATCACCCTCCGCCTCGGCACCTCCGCCTCGCAACTCTGCCGCCTGCTCGACCAGACCAACTACCGCAAATCCATCGACCATATGCTCGCCCTGCTACAAGTGCTGGACTGCGAAGTGGAGTTGTCTGTGCATCCAAGAGCTTCTGCGGGCAGGCGGGCAGCGTAATGTTTATGGCCCAAGGATGAATCACGCACAAGCACTCTACGCAGCCGCCCGCCGATACTGCGAGGAACAGTCACGCGTGTGGATGACCAGGTACCAGCGCCTGCCTAATGATGGAAGGGAATCCGACGGATATAACTATACAGCTGAAGCGCTTTCAATATTTCCTCGCTACAATGTGCTGGACGCAATACGGTTTGAAACGGAGCAGATGAATCCCGACCTCCTTGAATCTTTAGATCAAACGCGACAGCAATTACTAGCGGCGGACAAGAGCGGGTCAACTATGTTCACCAGAGAACCCTGCGGGCCAATTGAGTCAGCCGCAATTTCCCAAGAACGAGAGCTGTTCTGCGCTTACATCGCCAATTTGACAATTGACCAACTCGGGAGAGTTGAGCCCATGCCCTACAAGCGGGCACTTTCGAGTGGGAAATCCAAGCAGCTGTGGGATCGGCTAGATTCCATTTGGAAGTTCGATGGTCCGACATCTGAGTATCTGCAGAAGGGCCTTGCGATATTCAAAGCACAGGCATTCGAATGTACTATTTCGATAGAAAGTCTGCGGGCGCTGTTGGCATCTCACGGAATCCGTCGAGTGTGGCAGCTTATTGATGTGCAGGATATCGAACCTTATTACGAAATTGAAACGAACCTTCTCGATCTGCAGTACGACTGGGATCGCTACTGGACATCTGGTGAGTTTGACTGGATTATCTGGGCTTCTCATGAGCACTCCGTCACCGTCGGCGGATGGCTCCTTGATTCGATAAAGGCAGCATGGCCCGGTTGGAGAGAGGGAATCTGGGATCCAGCGCTTGATTAGCGCAGATCCGAGTTGAGCATCGTGGCTCCTGGGACTTCCGGCGCATACGCAGTTGCAAGAATGCATGCTCTGCTAGAATTGAGGATGGGGCTTCGTCACTTAAGCCCCGCAGAGCACACTATGGCGTTCAAACTTGTCAGCAATTATGAGCCGCGCGGGGATCAGCCGGCGGCGATCGAGCAGCTTGTCGCGGGGATTCGCGCGGGCGAGCAGCATCAGGTTCTGCTTGGCGTTACCGGCTCGGGCAAGACCTACACCATGGCCAAGGTGATCGAAGCGATCAACCGGCCCGCGCTGGTGATGGCGCACAACAAGACGCTTGCCGCGCAGCTCTATCAGGAGTTCAAGTCGTTCTTTCCCGAAAACGCCGTCGAGTATTTCGTCAGTTACTACGACTACTACCAGCCCGAAGCCTACATCGCGGCCAGCAACACTTACATCGAGAAGGAAGCGACCATCAACGACGAGCTGGACAAGCTGCGCCTGTCGGCCACGCGGTCTCTGTTCGAGCGGCGCGACTGCATCATCGTGGCGTCGGTGTCGTGCATCTACGGCCTGGGCTCGCCCGAGGCGTATTACGGCATGTTGCTGTTCCTCGAAAAAGGTCAGCGCATCACGCGCCAGTCGCTCTTAAAGCGGCTGGTCGAGTTGCAGTACGAGCGCAACGACGCCGACTTCAAGCGCGGCGCGTTCCGCGTGCGCGGCGATGTGATCGAACTCTACCCCACCTACGACGACTTTGCTTACCGCATTGACATGTTCGGCGACGAGATTGAGAAACTCTCGCGCATTGACCCGCTGTTCGGGCAGGTGAAGCAGACTTACACGCGTCTGCCCATCTATCCCAAGACGCACTATGTGATGTCGGACTCGACGCGCGAGACGGCCATCGAGCGCATCAAGGTAGAGTTGCAGGAGTGGCTCCCCGAGTTGGAGGCGCAGGGCAAGAAGCTCGAGGCGAATCGGCTGAAGCAGCGCACGTGGTTCGACATCGAGATGATGAAGCAGGTGGGCTACTGCCACGGCATTGAGAATTACTCGCGCCACTTCACCGGACGCGCGCCGGGCGAAGCCCCGCCCACGCTGCTCGATTATCTACCGCGCGATTCGATGATGTTCATCGACGAGAGCCACCAGACCGTGCCGCAGTCACGCGGCATGTACACTGGCGACCAGTCGCGCAAGAAGAACCTCGTCAACTATGGCTTCCGCCTGCCCAGCGCCCTCGACAATCGTCCGCTGAATTTCGCCGAGTTCGAGCAGCGCATCAATCAGGTGATCTACGTCTCGGCCACGCCGGGCCCCTATGAGTTGACCAAGACCGGCGGCGTGATCGTCGAGCAGATCATCAGGCCCACCGGCTTAGTCGATCCGCAGATCGAGGTGCGCCCCGTGCGCGGGCAGATTGACAACCTGCTGCACGAAATCCGCGACCGCGCCGAGCGCAAGGAGCGCGTGCTGGTTACCACGCTGACCAAGCGCATGTCGGAAGATCTGGCGAGTTACTATGCCGAGGTCGGCGTGCGCTGCCGCTATCTGCACTCGGAGATCGAGACGCTGGACCGCGTGAAGCTGCTGCGCGAGTTGCGCCTCGGCGAGTTCGACGTGCTCATCGGAATAAACTTATTGCGCGAAGGACTCGACCTGCCGGAAGTCTCGCTCGTCGCCATACTCGACGCCGACAAGGAAGGCTTCCTGCGCTCGGCGGGCGCGTTGATTCAAACCATGGGCCGCGCCGCGCGCCACCTCAACGGCCGCTCCATCCTCTACGCCGACGTGATGACCGACTCGATGAAGAAAGCCATCTCGGAGACCACGCGCCGCCGCGAGATGCAGCTCGCCTACAACGAAGCCAACGGCATCACGCCGGAGAGCATCATCAAGGCCATCGACAGCAACCTCGTCGCCATCGCCGAAGCCGACTACTGGACGCCGTCGCTCGAAGACCCCGGCGAGTTCGCCAACCCCGTCCAGCGCGCCGAATACCTCGCCCGCCTCGACCACGAGATGCGCGAAGCCGCCAAGAAATTCGAGTTCGAGCGCGCTGCAATATTGCGTGACAAAATCCGCGAAGTAAAACAACGCGAAGTCCTGGCGTAGGCAAAGTGAATAGACAAAACCATTCTTACGGGGATGTGCGGAATTTGAGCCATCGGTAAGTGGAATGAACGACGGCAATTGCACAAAGAACCACACTCAGCTTGAACAAGAATTGCAAAGTTGGATCCGAATATCCTGGGTGAAAGGCGGTCATGTAGCGATTGCCATCCACAACAAGACTTACTACATAGCCGTGCCAGACTTTACCCTCAGTCAATTCTCCCAGACGGATCAAGCCGTAGAGTTCGCGTGGCACACTGATCGAAGTGTACGACTCGCCTGACTCATCAATGAAATCAAAGTACCAACTGGTGCTGTTCTTGGAGTCCACAATTTGACGATTTGTCAGTCGTAGGGTCTTATTTGTGCAGGGGCTGAAATTCGGATTCGATTCAATCTTGTCCGAGCAGTCTGGCGAGTGGAGAAATTCATCAAGCAAACGACCGTTATACCAGTGGACTAGCCCTGCTATGACCAGAAGCGTTCCCAGCATCAACAAGTACTCGCCGGAGTATACCCAAACTCCATCCCGAACGAATTGGGCCCAAGCCCGCTTCCGTATAGCCTTTCTCTCGGGCGAGTCAGGCTTATAGAGATCCAGTGACAGCATAAGATCGCTCGTGTTTTAGCCCGTCTATCATATTCCGTACGATTCCTTTAGTAAGTGTCCCTGACCTTCCCTCCGACTAGAACAAGTACCGCCCCATCGCCGAAGTGATGTCGGGCGGGAGGTGGGTGGGTGGATGGGTGGCTGGTAGCCGGTTCTTACCTCTTCTACTTGTCAGCGCGAGGGCTTGCTCTCCATCTGGCGGCGGAGGATGGCGTTGATGCGGGTTAGGTGGCCGGGGCCCTGGGACTTCAGCCAGTCCAGCACGTCGCGGTCAACGCGGACCGAGATTTGCGTTTTCAACGGGCGGTAGTACTTGCCAATCGTGCCTTTGGCCCAGACTGCAGGGGAAAGTTGCGGGACGTCGTCGCTGCTCAGGCCGCCGTCCAGCCGCCGGTCACGCTGCTTGTAAAGCTGCCGGGTGCGCGCGCTGACCTTAATTGGCTTGCTCTTCGTTGATGCCTTCTTCATAGCCCACTTCTATTTCATTCATCCTACACGAAACCACTTACAAGATGATCGCCGTCAGGGCACGACTTTAGTCGTGCTGTAGAAACGGGTTTATCAACTTTTTTACCACTCTGCCGAAGGCCCAAGCGCAGGCGCAGCCGGAGCGGGAAGGATGAATTGCGCCGTCCTGCTGGGGCCATGTTAGCGCCGGAAGGTCCAACACAACATTATCTCGCTGCGCCTGCGGCTGCGGTTGAGCCTTCGGCAGAGAGGCAGAACTGTTTCTCTTGCATGCTATGGCGGCACGACTAAAGTCGTGCCCTGACGTGAACAAGTGTCTGGGGCAGGTAAGGCTGGCTGGAGAGGATGCGGGCTCCAGCGAGTGCCCTACTTATACGCGACCGCGGCGCTGCTGGGGCCGGCCATATGGATGACTTCGAAGCGCTGGAAGTCTGTCTTGGTGCATCAGGCGCGGAATTCGGCGTCGGAGCGCGCTGGGGGCGTGTGCCTTTCATGGTCGAGAGGCCTCGCAAGGCGGTTGCGTGGAAATTGCTAAGGTTGAGAAAGTACCGTGCGGAGATGGCCAGGCTGGCCGGTGAAGGAAGCTCAGTCCCTGGACTGTTCGGGAGGGAGATTTTCCGCTGCGAACGCTGAGCCGGCCGTGAGAAACGCGGCCACCGCATTTGCCGAGCACATAAAGCTGGCTGATATTGTCTGTGCAAGCGGGGTCGGCGCCCCGTGGGCGGGTTTCGCGACCGCATCTGCCGAGGCCGCCGAGAACTCCTGAACAGTAGATGATTTGGTCAACGCGGAGAATTCGGAGAGTTTGGAGCGCCCGATCTGGACTCGAAATTGTGCGCCGATGGTGGCGCTCGATGAGCGCGGTTGGGCCGTCCGCTGTACAATACTTTTTCCCCCGCTGGAGTGCTCGCGGCGCCCACTCGACCAAGATCATGCTAAGAAGATTACTGCTGTTCATCCTGACCGTCCCGTCCCTCGTGGCTCTCGTGGTGGCGCCGTTGCGGTTGGCTGCACAAAATGGCGCGACGCCGTATGTGCCCAACATGAAGGAGACGGTGCGCGTCGCCGGGCAGGCAGTCAACTACACGATTGAGCCGGGGCGCATCGAGATGGCCGAGCTGCGCAAGCGCTTCACGTCGGAGCAGATGGCGCTGATCGAGAAGCTGAATCGCGCCGACCTGGCGCACCTGCCGCGCATGAGGCAGCTCGTGGTGCCGGAGGCGTTCGGCTCAACGATCTCTAACGATGACGAGCTCGACTACGCACCGCTGCCGCGCGAGTGGCCCAGCGCCGCGCAGACTCCCAAGGCCATCGTGGTGCATCTGCCCGGGCAGATGTTCGGCGGATATGAATACGGCAAGCTGGTGCGCTGGGGGCCGATCAGTTCGGGGTCTGACAAGATGCCCACGCCGGAGGGGTTCCATCACCTCAACTGGAAATCGAAGGGGCGCACCAGCACGGAAGATCCGACGTGGTACATGAAGTGGTATTTCAACTTCCAGAACGTCGAAGGCCGCGCGCTGCACGCGCTGGAGATGCCGGGCTACCCGGCGAGTCACTCCTGCATACGGATGCTGGAGCGCGATGCCATGTGGCTTTACGGCTGGGGCGAGCAGTGGCAGCTCGATCCCACGGGAGTGACTGTGATGGAGTACGGCACGCCGGTGTTACTAGTGGGCCAGTACGACTTCAACTCGTATTATCCGTGGCGCGTGCCGCAGTGGCTGGCCCAGCCGGTAACATTGCCACCATTGCCGGCCACCCCGCCTATCGCTTCTATAACCCCGCCCATCACGGCAAAGCCTGAACCGACTGCTGCCAACTAGAGTTGGGTTCCGGTTTCTATTCGAATGACAGCGAGTGGGGGAATATTGAAGAGCCGCGATGCTGGACACAATCGACTGAGTCGTTGATCGAATTACGATACAGAACTCGACGTGGTGTCCTCGCGCAGCAGTTCGATGAAGCGG
Source organism: Acidobacteriota bacterium (assembly GCA_009691245.1). NCBI lineage: Bacteria > Pseudomonadati > Acidobacteriota > Acidobacteriota bacterium. The sequence continues at coordinate 29,035 of SHUM01000003.1, forward strand.
GCCACGGCGGGCGAGAGCGGCTTATTGCGGCGATGGATGGCGCCGATGGGGCGGCTCAGATCGGGGATGTCGAAGGGCACGACGGCCAGCGTGCCGATGCCCGCTTCCTTGGTGACGCTTGGTCCCGGCAGCAGGCCCACGCCGGTGCCGTTGATGATGGCCTGCTTGATGGTCTCCACATTGTCGAACTCCATGACCACCTGCGGGCGGACTTCATACTTACGCAGCGCACGGTCAATGGCTTTGCGGATGGCGAGGGAAGCCTCGAAGGCGATGAATGGCTCGTTCAGCAAATCTTGCGGCGCGACTTTTTTCTTTTTTGCCAGACGATGGCCGGGATGGCAGACGAAGACCATCGGCTCGTCATGCAGATGCACCACGGAGAGTGCCCGCTTGGCGGGTGGATAGGAGAGCAAACCGAGGTCGGCTTCGTCGTTCAGCACCGCCTCCACCACCTGATGCGGATGCAGGCACTCCAGCCGCACGCGCACCTGCGGGTACTGCGATTGAAAGCGCTGCATCGGTCCGCTCATGCCTTGCAAGCCGATTGAGTAGATGGCCGCCACGCGCACGGTGCCGGAGAGTTCGTGCAGGCTGGCGGTGATCTCGGCGCGCATTTCTTCGTAGGTTTGCAGGATGCTGCGGCAGGTGTCGTAGAATTTCTGCCCCTCGGCGGTTACTCCAAACGGTCTCATGCTGCGGTCAATCAGCCGCACGCGCATGTCGGTTTCAATCTGCTGAATTGTCTGGCTGGCGGCTGATTGGGAGATATTGTGCTCGTCAGCCCCCCGCGAAAAGCTTCGTAAGCGTATGATATCACAGTATAATTGCATGGAACCAAAATTCATAAAGGCCATTATACAATATAAGAAAATATAATGTAAAGAATATTTATTTTCGGCTTGGATTATGAACAAACTTCTTGTACTATTAATTCCCAGGTAGTCCGAGGTATTCCCCGGCATTACGCAGACAATCTGTCGTTAACACCTGACCGCTATTCATGGAGGAAGGCCTATGAACGGCTGGCCTAGTTATGGCGTCCCGCCAGCCCAGGGACTGTATCGCCCCGAGCATGAACATGATGCTTGCGGAGTGGGCTTTGTTGTGGACATCAAGGGGAGGCCTTCGCGCACCATTGTCACGCAAGCGATGACGGTGCTGAAGAACCTGCTGCATCGCGGCGCCTGCGGCTGCGAAGTGAACACCGGCGACGGCGCCGGCATCCTGATACAGCTTCCTCACAAATTTCTCACCCGGGTCGCGGGCGAGATGGGCATTGCGCTTCCCGCACCGGGCGAATACGGCTCCGGCCTCATATTCCTGCCGCGCGACAAGAAGCAGCGCACCGAATGCCAGAAGGCCTTTGAACGCATCATCAAGGAAGAGGGTCAGAAGCTGCTCGGCTGGCGCGACGTGCCCACCGACGATTCACCTATCGGCCCATCGGCCAAGGCCTCCGCGCCGTTTATCCGGCAGATCTTCATTGGACGCAACAAGAAGGTTCGTGAGCAGGCTGTATTCGAGCGCAAGCTCTATGTGATCCGCAAGCGGGTCGAACATGAGATTTGGAACTCCGCGATCCCTGAGCGCAAACTATTTTACGCGCCCAGCCTGTCGTCGCAGACCATCATCTACAAGGGCATGCTCTCGGCCGACCAGATCGAGCCGATGTTCCCGGATGTCTGCGCGCCTGACATGGAGTCGGCGCTGGCTTTGGTGCATCAACGCTTCTCGACCAATACTTTTCCATCCTGGCCGCTGGCGCATCCGTACCGCTACATCGCGCACAACGGCGAGATCAACACGCTGCGTGGCAACATCAACCTCATGATGGCGCGCGAGGCTCTGTGCGCCTCGCCCTATCTGCCCGAGATCAAGAAAATTCTCCCCATCGCCATTGAAGGTGGGAGCGATTCGGCCATTTTCGATAATGTGCTCGAATTCTTGACCATGGCGGGTCGGCCTCTGCCGCACGCAGTGATGATGATGATCCCCGAGCCGTGGTCCGGCCACGAGACGATGAGCGCGGAGAAGAAAGCGTTTTACGAATATCACGACTGTCTGATGGAACCGTGGGACGGTCCTGCCTCCATTGCCTTCACCGATGGCACGGTGATCGGTGCCGTGCTCGACCGCAATGGGCTGCGCCCCTCGCGCTATTGGGTTACCAAGGATGGCATGGTGGTGATGGCGTCGGAAGTCGGCGTTCTGGACATTCCGCCGGAGAACATCCTCATCAAGGAGCGCCTGCATCCGGGCCGCATGTTCCTGGTGGACACGGCGGAAGGCCGCATCGTGGACGACGAAGAAATCAAGCGCCGCTATGCCACCGAGCATCCCTATGGCGAGTGGCTCAAGAAAAATCTCGTCGCGCTGAGCGATCTGCCCGCGGCTCCGGAGCTGCCGCTGCCGGATCACGACACCTTGCTGCGTCGCCAGCAGGCCTTTGGCTATACGCTCGAAGACCTGCGCATCATCATGGGGCCGATGGCGGAGAACAAAGCCGAGCCCGTCGGGTCGATGGGCACGGACACGGCGCTGGCCGTTCTCTCGAACAAGCCGCGGCTGCTCTTTGATTATTTCAAGCAGTTGTTTGCGCAGGTTACCAATCCGCCGCTGGACGCGATTCGGGAAGAGTTGGTAACACAGATGTCGATCACCATCGGGCCGGAGGGCAACATCCTCGACCCGGTCCCGGAAAGCTGCCGGCAGGTGAAGCTGGCGACGCCCATTCTCGACAACGCGGAACTAGCCAAGCTGCGCAACATCAATTTGCCCGCTCTGAAGTGCATCACCATCCCCATGCTATTTCCTGTGGTCGATGGCGAAGCGGGCCTAAAGAAGGCCATGGACTTGCTGTGTCTTCGCGTGGGCGCTGCGATCCAGAACGAATACAACATTATCATCCTCTCTGATCGCGGAGTGGATAAAGACACAGCCCCGATCCCGGCGCTGCTGGCCACCAGCGGCGTGCATCACCATCTGGTGCGCGAAGGCACGCGCACGCTGGCAGGGTTGGTGATTGAAACCGGCGAGGTGCGCGAGGTGCATCATGCCGCGCTGCTGATCGGCTTCGGCGCGAGCGCGGTGAATCCGTATCTGGCTTTTGAAACGCTCGACGGAATGATCCGCGACGGCCAGTTGGTGGGAAAAGACGAGAGCCATCCCATCACTCACGACGACGCGGTGCATAACTACATCAAGGCTCTCACCAAGGGTGTGCTCAAGGTGATGTCCAAGATGGGCATCTCCACGGTGGCCTCCTACTGCGGCGCGCAGATTTACGAAGCAGTGGGATTGAAGCAGGAGTTGATCGATCAATATTTCGCGGGCACCTCATCGCGCGTGGAGGGCATCGGGATCGAACTGGTCGCGCTCGAGGCGCTGCTGCGCCACCAGCGGGCGTACCCGGATCGCCCCGTGCTCGAAAACGAGCTGGACGCGGGAGGCGAGTATCAGTGGCGGCGCGACGGCGAATATCACTTGTTCAATCCCGACACGGTCTTCAAGCTCCAGCACGCGACGCGCACGGGCCAGTGGAAGGTGTTCAAGGAATACTCGACGGCGGTGGATAGTCAGGCGACGCATCTCGCCACTCTGCGCGGCCTGATGGAGATGAAGTGGGCGGCCACGCCGATTCCCATTGATGAAGTCGAATCGATTGAAGCGATTCTGAAACGCTTTGCGACCGGCGCGATGTCCTATGGCTCCATCAGCGGAGAGGCGCACGAGACGCTGGCCATTGCCATGAACCGTATCGGCGCGAAGTCGAACACCGGCGAGGGCGGGGAAGACTCTGCGCGCTACAAGCTGGACCCGAATGGTGATTCGCGTAAAAGCGCGATCAAGCAGGTGGCCTCGGGCCGCTTCGGCGTAACCAGTGAATATCTGGTTTCCGCCACTGACCTACAGATCAAAATGGCGCAGGGCGCCAAGCCCGGAGAGGGCGGCCAGCTTCCCGGCGGCAAGGTCTATCCGTGGATCGCGAAAGTGCGTTACTCGACGCCCGGCGTAGGGCTGATTTCGCCGCCGCCGCACCATGACATTTATTCGATCGAGGACTTGGCGCAACTCATCCACGATCTGAAGAACTCGAACCCCGAGGCTCGTGTCCACGTGAAGCTGGTGGCCGAAGTGGGCGTGGGCACGGTTGCCGCGGGTGTGGCCAAGGCGCACTCCGATGTGGTGCTCATCTCAGGCCACGACGGCGGCACGGGCGCATCGCCGCTGACCAGTCTCAAGTATGGCGGCGCACCCTGGGAGTTGGGCCTCGCGGAGACGCAGCAGGTGCTGGTGATGAACAAGCTGCGCGACCGCATCGTCGTGCAGGCCGATGGCCAGTTGAAGACGGGTCGTGACGTGGTGATTGCCGCGCTGCTCGGCGCGGAGGAGTTTGGGTTCGCGACCGCGCCGCTGGTGGTAATGGGCTGCGTGATGATGCGCGTCTGCCATCTGAATACCTGTCCGGTGGGTGTGGCCACGCAGGACCCCGAGTTGCGCAAGAAGTTTGCAGGCAAGCCCGAGTTTGTGATCGAGTTTTTCCGCTTCATCGCGCAGGAAGTGCGCGAGTACATGGCCCAGCTCGGCTTCCGCACCATTGATGAGATGGTCGGGCGCGTGGACCGGCTCAACCTGAACAAAGCCGTGGACCACTGGAAGGCGCGCGGCCTCGATTATTCCAGCATCCTCTATCAGCCGCAGATGGGCCCGGACGTGGCCATCCGCTGTATCACCAAGCAAGATCATGGTCTGGAGAAATCGCTCGATGTTACCACCATTGTTCCTGCCTGCACGGCGGCGATTGAAGAGAAGAAGCCCGTGAAGCTGGACTTGCCCATTCGCAACGTGAACCGCACGGTGGGCACGATTCTTGGGTATCACGTAACCAAGCGCCACGGCGCGGCAGCCTTGCCCGAGGACACCATCCAAATTCACTTCACCGGCTCGGCGGGACAGAGCTTCGGGGCGTTCCTGCCCGCTGGGATCACCTTCAAGCTGGAGGGCGATGCCAACGACTATGTAGGCAAGGGCCTGTCGGGCGGCAAGATCATCGTCTACCCGCCCCGGCTGGCGACCTTCGTGCCGGAGGAAAACATCATTGTTGGCAACGTGGTTCTCTACGGCGCGACCAGCGGCGAGATTTATCTGCGCGGCATGGCCGGTGAACGCTTCGCGGTGCGCAACAGCGGAGCATCGGCGGTGGTGGAGGGCGTGGGCGACCACGGCTGCGAATACATGACCGGCGGACGTGTGGTGGTCATCGGCAAGACCGGCCGCAATTTCGCGGCGGGCATGTCCGGTGGCATCGCCTATGTGCTCGATGAGGCTGGCGATTTCAAGATACGCTGCAATCGCGAGATGGTCGAGCTGGAGCCTCTGACAGCGGAAGAGGATGTCGAGGAAGTGAAGGACCTGCTCTCTCGCCACCTGCGCTACACCGGCAGCCGCATGGCCGAGCGCGTACTCATCAACTGGGATCTGTTGCAAAAGAAGTTCGTAAAGGTGATGCCACAGGATTACAAGCGCGCGCTGCAGGCCATCAAGCGCGCCAAGGAGCAGGGAACCCCGTGGGAAGTGGCGGTGATGGAGGGGGCGCATGGGTAAGGTAACTGGATTTATCGAGTACGACCGCGAGAAATTCAAATATCGGCCAGTCGAGGAGCGCCTCCACGACTACCGCGAAGTGACGCTGCCCGCCGAAGATGCCAAGCTTAAGAAGCAGGCCGCGCGCTGCATGGACTGCGGCATTCCCTTCTGCCACATGGGCTGTCCGCTGGGCAATCTGATCCCAGATTGGAACGACCTGGTCTATCGCGACCGTTGGTCGGAGGCGATCACGCGGCTGCACTCGACGAATAATTTCCCCGAGTTCACGGGACGCCTCTGCCCCGCGCCGTGCGAAGGCTCCTGCGTGCTGGGCATCAACAATCAGCCGGTTACGATCAAGCAGGTGGAAGTCTCCATCATCGAGCGTGCCTTCGAGAGTGGCTTCGTCAAGCCGTTCACGCCCACCGTGCGCACGGGCAAGAAGGTCGCTGTGGTGGGCTCCGGCCCGGCGGGGTTGGCGACGGCGGACCAGCTCAACAAGGCCGGCCATCTGGTAACCGTCTTCGAGCGCGCCGACCGCGTCGGCGGCTTGATGCGTTATGGCATCCCTGAATTCAAGATGGAGAAAAACGTCCTGAACCGGCGGCTCGCGCTGATGGAGCAGGCTGGAGTTATCTTCCGCACCAGCGCCAACATCGGCGTGAATGTTCCGGTTAAGGAATTGCAGAAGGACTTTGACGCCATCGTGCTGGCCGGCGGCGCCACCGCTCCGCGCGACCTGCCCATTCCCGGACGCGAGCTCAAGGGCATCTATTACGCGATGGACTTTCTGCCCTTGCAGAATAAGAAGTGCGAAGGCGACACCATTCCCGACGCTCAGTTCATCTCCGCCGAGGGCAAGCGCGTGGTGATCATCGGCGGCGGCGACACTGGCGCGGACTGCCTGGGCACGGTGCATCGACAGGGATGTAAGTCCGTCCACCAACTCGAACTGCTGCCTAAGCCTCCCGACGCGCGTGATGTGCTCAACAACCCCTGGCCGCTGTGGCCGAACATCTTCCGCACCTCCTCGGCGCATGACGAGGGCGGCATTCGCGAGTATTCCATTTCGACCAAGAACTTTTCCGGCGTTGATGGCGTGGTGAAGAAGCTGCACACCGTGCAGGTGAAGATGGCTCCCGACGCGCAGGGCCGCCTCGGCTTTGTCGACATTCCCGGCACCGAGATGGAGATCGAAGCCGATCTGGTGCTGCTGGCCATGGGCTTCCTCGGCCCCGAGAAGAAAGGCATGCTCGATCAGTTCGGCGTAAAGCTCACCGAGCGCGGCAACGTGGCGCGCGACGCCAACTGGATGACCAACGTCCCTGGCGTATTCACCGCCGGCGACATGCAGCGCGGCCAATCGCTGATCGTCTGGGCCATCGCCGAAGGCCGCTCCGCCGCCCGCGGCGTGGATACCTTCCTCATGGGCCGCTCTGATTTACCCGCGCCTCTTGCCTAGGCTGCTCCGCCGCGATTGCCCGTCGAACTATAATTGCATGGGATGGAAATGACGAACCCGTACGCAACGCAGTTGGGAGACAGCGATCCGCTGCACGTAGTGGCGACCACGCCCCAGCGTCTCGAACAACTCTCAGCATTGCTTGGCGAGGACGGGATGCAGCAATCAGTCGCTCCCGGCAAGTGGACGGCGCGGGAAATCTTGTGCCACCTGGCAGATTGCGAAGTGGCCTTTGCCTTTCGGCTCCGACAGACTCTGGCGGAGAATTTCCACGTCATGCAGCCGTTCGATCAGGACAGATGGGCGAGCGCTTACGCAGCATATGAAGCTCCGGAAGCGCTCTCCGTCTTTTCCGCATTGCGGTAGTGGAACTTCCGGCTGATCCGTTCGCTGAGCCCGGCGGCCTTCGCGAAACCCGTGAACCATCCCGAGCGCGGCGACATGACCTTCCAAGCGATCGTCGAAACGATGGCCGGCCACGATATCAATCACCTCCGCCAGCTACAGCTAATCGCCGGCAGGAAATCGGATCGACAGCAATCCTCCTCCTAGTGTTTCGGCGCATTAATCGCTCGTAGCTTCAGCGATCTATCCCCAGGCACCCCCGCCGGGCGTGGAGATGCGCAGGATGGTGATCTTCTGTGCGATGAAGGCGGCTACAAGAAAATCTTCCGCATCTGGCTGAGTACCGCGTCCATCTTGGCGAGGCTCAGCGCGGCGATTGCAGCCAGGATCAAATCCTCGGTGAGTTGATTGGCAGAATCGGGTGAAATAACGAGGGCAGGCCTGTTTTTGGTTGCGGTAAGGTCGGTGAAGGGAAAGGAAACCAGGACAATGTCGTCGCGCCTATAGCTTGTCGTAGACGGCATCTTCTTCGTTATTCCAGAACTGGAAGCTCTTTTCCGTTGCCTTCAGCCAGCCGGAATGCTTTGTTAGGCTTAACAGTTCTTCTTCGGAAAAGATACGATGCTTCTTCCCGGGAGCTGCGTCGGCGACTTTCTCCAGCGGCCGAAAGATTCCGTCGATATATTCCGCTCTAACGCTCATGCCTGCGACCTCTTCGATAGTTCTATCACCACAGACGGGGAAATCTAGATATAGGGGTGTGCCACCGGTTGCTTAGCGCGCGGGCTGGCTGGCGGCGCGGAACTCGCGCATGAAGTCTTCCACGCTCATGACGTAGACGGGCGGGAAGTTGGCTTGCGGGCGGGCCTCGGTGATCATGTTGATGGCCTGCTTGCGCTCGTAGCCCAGCGCCCGCATGATGGCCAGCACCATGAGCGGGCTGCGGTGAACGCCCGCCGCGCAATGCACGTAAATCTTCGCGTTGGGATTTTCCAGCGCGAGCAAAGTAAAATCCACCACGGTCCAGAAGAGCGACGATGGCTTGGGAAGAAAATCGTCCGTAGTCCCGTTCTGGAGCACAACGATACCGGTGCCGTCGTTGATGGTGTGATCGTCAAACTCGTGCATCATGTTGATCACGTGCGTGAAGCCAGCCTCGGCCAGTTCGCGCATGTTCTCCACGTTGCGGATGAATCCGCCGACCGCGAGTTCTTCCGTTACAAACTGATAGTCGACCATTGCTCGCTGCTCCCGCGGAGCGAATCATCGCTTTCCCGAACTTGGACCCCAGCGCCGCCAATCAGCGCTGACGGCCCTACATTGATAATCGGCCAAACACGACCCATTGTGAAAATAATTATGATTCAACAGGGCGTCGCAGGCACACGAAGTTACTGGTTCGGCACCCGCCTCTAGTACCATCCTCGGCGGTGCAGGTGAGTTGTTGAAACTCTGGAAAGTATTTAGCGGCGTGATTTCTTCGCTCTGCCTGGGGGCTTCCTGGCCGGCGATTTCCTGCGAGCGGGGGCCTTTTTCCTTGCGGCTTTGCCACGTTTAGCCGCCACCGGCTTCACGGCTTTCTTGCGCACCGGTGATTTTGCGCGAACTACCCGCGCGGTCTTTTTGCGCACCGGTTTGGCGGCCCGTTTGGCAATTGGTCTAGCGGGTGCTTTGGCCATCTTCCTGGCCGTTGGTTTCTTGCGGACCAGCGCTTTTTTCGGACTCGGCTTCGTTGCCGCGGTCTTCTTCGGCTTGCCTGCGGATTTCTTCGAGGCTGGGGCAGCTGAGGAAGCTGCTTTTTTGCGAGGGGTGGCTGGCGCTGCGGTGGCTTCAATCACCGTCGCTAGTGCTGGCGACAGGCTGGTCTCGGTGATGATGATCCCCTCGACGACCATCCCTTCATCAGCGGAATCATCATCGTCTTCCTCGAAGCCGGAGGCGAACTCATCGAGTTCCTTGTCAAACTCGCCCGACATTTCATCGAGCTCATCAAACATGTCCTCATCATTCATTCCGAAGTTCATTTCATCCGCGCTCATGGTTCCCCCTGATTGGCCCGCCGATTCGCTCTGGGACTTGGATGTTGCTGTCCGCTGGCAAAAGCTCTCAAAAATTGGGTTTTATCTCAGACCGTGGATGGTGTCAAGTCGAATCCATATGGCGAACCCCAGGGTTGAATCCCTAAGCCACCCTCCGAGGATGATTGCCAGCAGAACGGACAGGCCAATCTTTCCAGGTGCAAATTCCTGTTGTCCCCAATAGCAAAGCTCGATAGAGTACCGTCAGACTCAGTTTTGGAGGCGTGCGTCGCACACGGATGGCTTTGCGGGCGGTGGAACATCTTCGACGCATGCGTGGTGGGGCGCAATCGCATCTGATGCGTTGCAGCGATGAGCAATATTACGTGGTCAAGTTCCGCAACAATCCGCAAGGCCCGCGCATCCTGGCCAATGAGATGCTGGCCAGCCATCTGGCCATGTCGCTGGGCTTGCCCGTCTCGGAGCCGGACATTGTGTTGGTCAGCGAATGGCTGATTGCGCACACGCCGGACCTGTACATTCAAAACGGCAGCATCCAGGAACGCTGCCAGAGTGGATTTGCCTTTGCCTCCCGGTTTCCCTGCGATCCCTTGCGCTCTCCAGCCTTCGACTACCTTCCCGCTGAGCAGATGCCGCTGGTGGCCAACCTGGATGCGTTTGCCGGCATGCTGGTGTTCGATCAATGGACCTGCAACTGCGACACGCGCCAAGTAGTCTTCCACCAGACAAACTCGCAGGCCAATGAAGCCGCACCAGCGTTTCACGCGACGATGATCGATCAGGGCTACTGCTTCAACGGTAATCAATGGAACTTCCCCGACTCGCCGCGCCGCGGCCTGTTTCCCAACGTGGCTGCCTACGCTGGAATCAGTGGATCGTCGGCGATTGAACCATGGCTGAGCCGCTTGCGGAATTTTCCCGATGACTTTTTGGACGAGGCGGCCGCCACCGTTCCGGTGGAGTGGTACGAGGGCCAGACCGATGAGTTGAGCCGTCTGATGACCACCTTGGCCGAACGCCGCGGGCAAATTCGGAATTTGATGGAGGAATGCATGCGCGCGGCGCAAGGCTCATTTCCGAACTGGCCGTCGCATCCTGCGAAGGCCTGACTCCAGCGCAGGGGTTCTCCTGAGCCAAGGGAGATGACGAGATGCAGGCGGACCGTTCGGGACATCCCCTGCCGTCCATGCCGTATGGTCCGCTGCGCTACAATGGAAAGCGCAGCCGGAGCGGTGCGATCCTGTTTATTCCGACGGCTGACTTACCATGAACCTTGATGCTGTCCGCCGAATGATCGAATCTCTGCCTCCGCTGACTCCGTTGGCGGTGGGCGAACTTTTTATTCTCGCCGCGCTCATCTACGGGGCGTTACAGTTCATCCGGCAGGCGGTGGCGGCGCAGTTCCTGGTTTGGATGGCCCTGCTCGGCGTCGCCTACTTCGGCGGGAGATGGGCCGGGCTCACGGTGGCCCCCGAGCTGATCGGAACGCTGTTCCCTTATCTCAGCTTTGCGCTGATCGTGTTGTTCCAAGCGGAGATTCGCCGCGGCCTGTCGCGCTTGAGCCGCAATCCATTCGGCTCTCGCCGCATGTCGCCGTTTGAGGCGAGGCATCTGTTTGAGGACATCCTAATGGCAGTCAATCGCCTGGCCGCGCAGAAGATCGGTGCGTTGATTGTGGTCGAGCGCGAAACCTCGCTGCGCAACTACGCCGAAAGCGGTGTCCCGTTGCAGGCCCGGCTGACGCAGGATCTGCTGGCGACCATCTTTCAGCCGCGCGCGCCACTGCATGACGGCGCGGTGATCATTCGCCGGGACCGCGTGCTGGCCGCCGCCTGTTTTCTGCCGCTGACGGTGAACCCGGCGCTGGGTTCTCGACTGGATCTGCAATTGGGCACGCGCCATCGCGCGGCGATTGGCATCACCGAGGAGACCGACGCGATGGCCATCGTCATCTCCGAGCAGACCGGCTTCATCTCGCTGGCCATGCGCGGCGCCATCGAAATGGACATCACGCTCGAGGTGCTTGGCCAGCGGCTGATGGAGGCCTTCGGCCAGCCTGCCAACCCCGCCATCTCTGCCGCGCTATCTTCGGCGGCGCGGACAGCGACTGCGACGCTGGTGCCGGAGCCGAGCGCACGAGAAAACGCCCGGCATTCTGAGTAATTGGCAGAGTAAAGAGCTGCGTGGATAGCCGCGCGGGAGTGATGATGGACTGGCTCAAGACAATTCTGACGAAGAACCTGCCCTTGAAGGCGTTGGCACTGTCGCTGGCCTTCGCTGTCTGGGCCATGCTGGCAAGCAACACCACGACAGAGATTTTGATGAATGTGCCAATCGAGTTTCGCAATGTGCCGGCCGGAATGATTTTGTCCGCCGATCCGACGGAGGTTCAGTTGCTATTGCGCGGGCCGCGCCCGATCCTGCGCCGCACTCGTCCCGAAGAAATTCACCTGCAACTGGATTTGGCCTTAAGCTCCTCGGGAAATCAGCAGGTCATGGCGCTATCTCCCCAGTCGGTGGAGGTCCCTGCGGCGATCGAAGTGCTGCAAGTCCGTCCCGCCGAGACCAGAATTTCCTTGACCGCTGCGGAGGCGGCTGTGCCGTCCAGGTGAATTCACGCAGGTGTGGGGTTCCGGAATCTAGCCAGGTTTCGGTGAGTAGAGAGTAAAGCAACAAGAGTGAAGTAACAGCCGCGCCCCGAATTCCGCCGTCAGCAGAGCTGTGGAGAGGAAAAACAAGCAGACCCGATGGAGAAAACGCTATTTGGAACGGATGGAATTCGCGGCGTTGCGGGCGACTTGCCGCTGGACCCGACCACGATTGCTTGCGTAGGGCGCTGCCTAGGGCGGCACTTAAAGAAGAAGCAGGGGCAGGACTGCCGCGTGCTAATCGGACAAGACACGCGGGAGTCCGGCTCGTGGATCGTCGCCACCCTGTCCGCCGCGCTCGGTGAGGTGGGCGTAGCGGTCGCCTCGCCGGGCATTGTGCCCACTCCGGGCCTCGCGTATCTGGCGGTGGCTGGGAAGTATTCCGCGGCGGTCATGGTCTCGGCTTCACACAATCCATTTCAGGACAACGGTATTAAGATTTTCGGCAGCGATGGGTATAAGCTGCCCGACGCAGTTGAGCTGGCGCTCGAGGCGGAGATTCACGGTGAACTCAAGGGTATCCGGCGCGTTCCCGTAGAGCCAACTTTGGCGATACTGCCAACGGATCGTACTCTGCTTCAGCCCTACCTCAATCATCTTCTGGAGATTGCCCGTAGCGTGAAACCGCTGCCGGGTCGTCGCGCCGTCATCGACTGTGCCAACGGTGCTGCCACGGCGCTGGCCCGCGAAGTGTTCTCCGCGATCCCCTATGAGTGGGTTTATATCGGCGACCGTCCCGATGGGCGCAACATTAACCTCGGCTGCGGCTCGATGCACCTTGAGCTGCTGCGCAGTTGCGTTAAACAAGCGCATGCGGATTTTGGCGTGGCCTTCGACGGCGATGCGGATCGCGCCCTGTTCGTGGACGGCGGTGGCCACGTGGTGAACGGCGACGGCGTTCTGATCGCTGCCGCCCGTTACATGCAGCGCACCGGCACGCTGCGCGGCAGCGCCGTCATCGGCACGGTGATGACCAACCTGGGCCTGGAGCGCGCTCTGGAGAAAGAGGGCCTGGCGCTGCGGCGCACGGCGGTCGGCGATAAATATGTTCTCGAGGAGATGACCCGCTGCGGCGCCAACCTGGGCGGCGAGCAATCCGGCCACATCATCTTCAGCGACAACGCCACGACCGGCGATGGCCTGCTCACAGCGCTCGAGATGGTTACCATCATGGCGGCGGAGAATCGGCCTCTGGCCGACCTGGTAAAAGACCTGCACGTCTATCCGCAAAAGATCCGCAACATGGCCGTGCGTGAGCGCATACCGCTCGAGATGCTGGTGGGCTTCCAGAAGCAGCTTCGCGCCAGCGAGGAGCATCTCGGCGCGGGGGGCCGCATCGTGGTGCGCTACTCCGGCACCGAGCTGCTGCTGCGCATCATGGTGGAGGCCGAGACCGTCGAATTGGTGGACGAGCACATTGCCGCGTTGGAACAGGCCTTGGCGGGTTCTCTCAAAGCGGCGCCCAATGCAGGCAAACACCGCGCCCATGCTTGATTGCCGGTGACATGTGCCATTTTCCTCCGCTTGGCCCTCCGCTTGGCTTGTACGTCGACATGGCCTTCCCCTACAATGTGGAATTCATTGAAGAGCATCGCGGGGGACATGGAAGCTCGACAGTTTCGCATTACGGGAAGAGTGCAGGGCGTGGGGTTCCGTTTCTTCGTGGAGCGCGTCGCTCGTGAGATTGGCGTGCATGGCTGGGTGCGCAACTGTCAGGACGGCGCGGTGGAAGTCCTCGCGGAATGCTCCCTTGAAAAAATGGAGCAACTGCGCGCCGCTCTCTTCCAAGGCCCGCCAGGCAGCCGCGTAGAGCAGGTGAGTGAGCAGGCTACTGCGCGGTCGATCTCCCGTCGCGGCTTCAGCATTGAGGCGACACGTTGAGATCGCTCAGCCGCGAATCGAACAGGGCGCCATTATGGCGGTAAATTTATTGAACGGATCGAAAGGATGACGACTCAAACTATATGGACAATCTGAAGAAACTCATTCGGCAGGTTCCCGACTGGCCCAAGCCCGGGATTCTTTTTTACGACATCACCACGCTGTTAAAGGATCGCGACGGCTTCCACTCTTTGATCGATGCCATGGCCGCGCAGTACGCCGGAGCCAGGCTCGATCTGGTGCTGGGCATTGAAGCGCGCGGATTTATTTTTGGCCCTGCGCTCGCATACCGGCTCGGCGCGGGATTCGTTCCCGTGAGGAAACCCAAGAAGCTGCCGGCCGAGACGGTGCGCATCACCTACGATCTGGAGTACGGCACCGACTCGCTGGAAATGCACCGCGATGCGATTCAACCAGGCCAGCGTGTGTTGATCGTCGATGATCTGCTGGCCACCGGCGGCACCGCGAACGCGTGTGTGCGTTTGGCTGGCGATCTTGGGGCGGAGATCGTTGGCCTCGGAGTGGTGATCGAGCTTACCTTCCTGAATGGCCGCAAGAAATTGGATGGCGTGGATGTTTTCTCGCTGCTGCAATACGCTGATTAGGATTCGTTGAGACGCTTGCGACTGAAAAATCTGTCGTGCTGGATGCAAATTCCAGTGCCGAAGCGGTGAGAGGCGCAGAGTTATTCAGAAGCGTGAAGCGACTAAGTGACCGGAATATCACTTTTTCTCTTGACAATTATTTTGTCAGTCCTTATACATAAGACATCAAGCAACGATTTCACTATGTTGCGAGGAGATAGAAAACGAAAAAGGAGAATTACGACAATGCCGACCAAGAAAGCACCAGCAAAAAAGAAGCCAGCCGCCAAGAAAAAGAAATAACTCGGCTGTAGCTGCAAGTTTGGGGGGGGCGATGCAAATCGCCCCCTTTTTTATTTCTCCTCAACTTCCCCAATCCATCGCAAAAACAATACTGCCGAAGAGGCACGGAGACACTGAGAAATCAGGGGTTCCAGCGCATCCCTTAGCCTCGCTGTGCCACCGTGCCTCTGTGGCGGCATGGTGGGATTAATCCGTGAGGCCGAGCGGCTCAAGTAACGCTGCGATGTTGGATTCGTTCACTGCGCCGCCTCGCAACTGGCTTGGTTCGGGGCATTCATCCAGAGTGTGAAACAACCCCATTTTGGCGGCGGCGTAGCGCTCCATCTCAGCCAGCTCGCGCCCGTTGATCTTCTTCCATGCGCGCAACGCCTTGTCCTCCACCACCACTTCCACCACGGAGAAATTTTTGCGGTTGGTGGTTACGTGGTAGAGGTAGGCGTAATCGGGTCCGCCAAAAAGTTTACGGCGCTGCCGCGATTCCAGGAAGTAGTATTCATAGACATAGCCCGACTGCGCCGAGTAGATCTTCAGTCGCTTGGGCTTGGCTTCTGGCTTGGGGTCTGGTGTGGTATCCATGGAGGTCTGGGGGGTCGAGGCAGTCTTTAGGCGATGCCCGCTTTGCGTGAGCGGCCAATCACTCGGGCGACCGAGTATATGCGGCGTTGTTGCCCTTCGAAGTAAATGCGCGTCAGCAGCTCCCCGATCAAGCCAGTTGAGATGAGTTGAATGCCAGCGATCACGGCCATTGCCCCCACGATCAGCAGCGGCCCGTGTTCGATGAAGATGGCATGACCCATCAGCTTACGCGCCAGCAGAAAGCTGAACACACCGCCACCCACCGTGAAGCAGGCCAGCCCGATCATGCCGAAGAAGTGCAGCGGGCGCGTAATATACCGCAGCAGAAAGCGCACTGTCAGCAGATCAAACAGGACACGAAAGGTCCGATCCAGCCCGTAATGGGACTTCCCCGCGGGCCGCTCGATATTGTGAATGGGAATCTCCGTCATCCGCGCGCCCTGCAAACTGGCCAGTGCTGGAATGAATCGATGCAGCTCGCCGTAGAGATTAACGGCGCGAATCGTGTCCCTGCGGTAGGCCTTGAACGTCGTCCCGAAATCATGCAGCTCCACTCCAGAGAGTTTGCGCATGGCCCAGTTGGCCATCCTGGAGGGCAGCCGTCGCGTGACGTAATCGTCCACGCGCTCCTTGCGCCATCCGCTGACAATGTCGTAGCCCTCATGAATCTTGGTAATGAACGCGGGTAGGTCAGTGGGATCGTGTTGATAGTCGCCGTCCATGGAGATGATGATGTCGCCGCGCGCGTAGTCGAATCCGGCGGCCAGCGCCGGCGTCTGGCCGAAGTTACGGCGCAACTGCACGATCACCACGCGCGAATCAAGCGAGGCGATCTGTTCCAGCAGCGCGGGTGAGCCGTCGGAGCTCGCGTCATCGACGAAGACGATCTCAAATTCCCAACCGTGGGCTTCCATGGTCTCTACAATCTTGGAGAACAGCGGGATGAGGCTGTCCTCTTCGTTGTGGATGGGAATCACGACGGAGTAGAGCGGAGACTTCTCTTTTTTCATGCCTGAATCTGATCCCTCCCCTCTCACTTTGCCCGTCCGAGCTTGGCGTGTCCAACTGAGTTGGCCGAGTTTGAGGACATCCCCAGAACCGAGCTGCCGGCGGCCTGATGTGCCAGCACGGGCAGCTCACGATAGCTGACCAGTTGGATGCCATATTCGCGGAGTGTGTCATGCACGGCGGGATCGCAGAGCGCCTCCAACTCGCGCTGTCGCTCCGCCTGCAGGATTGTAGGGGAACCGGCCAGCGCGGCGTCAGCGTATCCAGGGTGGCATATCAGTTCCGTAGTGCCCTCCGGAAGCCGCACTAGCGTGGCATGCAGAGAATGGATCGTCAACGCTCCAGTCAGGACAAACCCGCTGAAGTGATCCGGGCAGCGCAGACCGTTGGTGGCTCTCATGTCGGACACTGCGCGGTCAAATGAACCGGCCAGCATACGGAGAACCGCCGCCAGGATACGCCGCGTGCCGTTTCCAAATTGCGCGGGCGGTGAAACATTTTCAAACGGGCGGCGCAGCCATCCAATGCCATAGCGCAGGGCCGTTCGCGCGACGGCCGCCGCCACCGTCGGGTGCAGTTGCGTGTGTTGATGCGTGTCCAGGTGGCTGGGCTGAATCCCCGCGGCCAGCAGCCGCTCCACCTGCGCCGCGCACTCACGCTCAATCTCCGTGCCGCTTACCGCTCGCGTGATTAGACGCCAGCCCAATCGTTTCGAGCCCAGCAATCGTCCGCCCGCATCCACCAGACTGGGTAGCGACGCTGCGGGTGAGACCGGCTGGCCATCCACAAGATTCAGATGACAACCAACATCCAGCCACGGCGATTGGCGAGCTAGTTCCACGGCGTCATCAAACGCCGGAGCGTTCGCCATTAAGGAAGTGGCGGTAACAATTCCGCGCCCGCCCTGCCCATTTTGATGACAAGCTTCGACAATGGCCCGGTTGACTCCCCGGGTGTAGCCAAAATCATCCGCGTTGACGATTAACTGCTTCATCTCTGGAAAATTCACCAATTCCCGCAGGTCCGGGGCGCCGCCGCCCTATCATTATATATCCAGTTTGGTGAGGTTCCAGAGCAACCGCAGCCAACCAATGCGGCAAGGATGCATCCATGTAATTGACAGGAAAGGCCCTTGCTGACGAGTGATGAGGAGAGAATCCATATTGACTGGCATTTTCCGGCGAACGGATAAGGTCGCCACGGAACTGGCCAATGGTTCCGTTGTTCGAGTACACTTGATCTCTAGTGATTTCAAGGTGATAGGGCGATCTGCGTGGCGCACATCGGAAGTCCAGGCGGGCTGTAACACCCAGTGTAAAGGCTCGGTTGGAGGAATTGGACTAACTATATGACCAATAAAAATGATGAGAAAATCGGCTATTGCCAATTGGCGATTTCTGTCCGTCCACTCCTGCTCGCGGTGGCTTCCCGTCTGCTGGTCCTGCTCCCTCTGACTATCTGGCAAACTCCATTTGCCCGCGCTCAGGCCGTTCCCTCCGAGGACCCGGTTCCGCTGATCATCTTGATGGACAAGCTGGATCATGGTCAGGTGGCTGACGCCGAGCGTTACCTGAAGGACAATCCGCCGGTCATCAAGAAGCGCCTGGAGGAGTTGATCGAGCAGCGCGACACGCGCTTCGACGAACTCGGTCGTTTCGGGGCGACCAGCGGCCACGACATTCACAAGCGGGTGCTTGACCAGTTTGTCTCGGAGAATCTTCGTTACGCCAAACTGTTCGACCTGTATCGTAAAGTTACCGGCGATCAGAACATCTTCAAGCGCTTCGAGGCGCGCCGCCTGCGCTATGAAGGCGCATTCCTGACGCACGATGGCGAGGACCTCTGCGGCGAGGAGTTCAACTGGGACGAGGCGCGCAAGCACTATCAGCAATCACTCGACAAGCTGGAGGCCGGCTTCGCCATCGCCAAGGAGATCAATGAACTGCGCGTGATGGCCTCGGCCAAGATCAACATCGGTTCCACGCTCATCCGCATGCTGGAGACCGACCGCGCCATCGCTGCCTACAAGGAGGGCATGGAGTATGCCGACAAGCTGCCCGGCGAGCTGTACCGTGGCATGGTGCGGCTGAACCTCGGCAACACCTACGTATGGACCGTCGAGCCCGAGAAGGCCTTTACCTACGCCAACGACGCGCTGACCAGCTTCAAGAAGATGGGCCGTGGCACTTGGCAATCGAACGCCATGATGGTGATCGGCAACGCGCAGATGGAGCAGAAGAATTTCGCCAGTTCTTGGGAGACGCTCAGCGCCGCGCTCGCTGTCGCCAAGCAGTCCGGGGAAGATCGCGTGCGCGGCAAGGCGCTGATGAACCTGGGTGCCGTCGCGGCGCAGCTCAAGCGTCCTGATGCCGCCAGCTACATCCTGGAAGCGCAGGATTGGTACCGCACGCACGGCGAGGTCTTCACGCAGATCGAGCGCGAGACGGTGGCCGTGGATGGCCTGATGTCGCTCAGTCGCATCTACCAGCAGGCCGGCAACAAGGCTGAAGCGGACAAATACCGCATGGCCTATCACAAAGCGGTTGGCGAAGACCCCGACCATTACAATCTGGTGCGCAACAGCCCGTGCTACGCGCTCTACAAAGCCAATCCGGCCAACAAGAACAACGAAGCAAAAAATAAGTAAGCCGGTTTGCGGCTCACCGTTGCGGATACAATAGGCTTCAGTTGCACCGAGTCAGTTTGCGATTGAAGGTGAGCTTCATGATCTGGCCACCATCTGGAAAGTCACCGCGCCTGCGCGCCAGAACGTTTTCTCGTTCCCATTCCACATTGCTATCCGCTTTGCTAGTCCTGCTTACCCCGCAGGTGGCCGTACACGCGCAATCAGTCGGCGGGACCATCCGCGGGCAGGTGCGTGATTCGAGTGGCGGGGCCATTGCTTCCGCGGTGCTCCTGTTGCGCGACACCGATAAAGGTCTCGACTACACCGGCCACAGCGACCCCTCCGGCGTGTTTCAATTCGCAGCCCCGGTAGGCAACTACGAGCTTCAGGCGTCCGCGCCGAATTTCACGGCGGTGAAAGAGGTGAGGCTCAATCTGTCGCTCGGGCAAACCATCATGCTGGAGATTGCGCTGCCCGTCGCGGGCATCCAGCAAAGTATTGAAGTGGTCGCGACGGCCCCGCTGGTCGAGACCACCAGCGGCGTGTTGGCGGGACTGGTCAGTCGCGAGCAGTTGGCCGCGCTGCCGCTGAACGGCCGCGACTTCGGACAGCTCGCGCTACTGCAGCCCGGCGTGGCCGCCAACTCGAACGGTGCGAACTCGCCTTTCGGCGGACGCTGGGCCACGTTTGTAGTGAATGGACAGCTCGATCAATCCACATTGTTCCTCGTCGATGGCTCGGAGTTGAACGACTTGGCCTCAGGGCGGAACCCCAGTGGATCAAGCGGCCTGCTGCTCGGACTCGACTCGGTGCAGGAGTTTCAGGTCCTGTTGCACAACTACAAAGCCGAGTTCGGCAAGAACTCCGGCGGCGTCATCCACGTGGCCACGCGCTCGGGCACCAACGCGCTGCGCGGCACGGTGTTCGAATTTCTGCGCAACAGCAGGCTCGACGCGAAGAATTTCTTCGACCTTTCCGCGCAGCCCATCCCCGCCTTCCAGCGCAATCAATTCGGCGCATCGCTCGGCGGCCCGCTGCGCCGCGACCGAACGTTTTTCTTCTTGAGCTACGAGGGACTGCGCGAGCGCAAGGCCATCACCAGCGTGGCCACTGTTCCTGCGGCGGGGGTGCGTGCGAGCGCGGCGGGTAACGTCATTCCCTTTCTCAATCTCTATCCGCTGCCCAACGGCCCGCTAAATCCAGACGGTCGCACCGCCAGCTTCTCTTCGAGCGTCGTGCAACCCGCGCGGGAGGATTTCGGGTTGGTGCGCATCGATCATCGCCTGCGCCGCGAATGGAACTCCCACACGAAGTTTTCCACGCAAGACAGCCTGGTCGAGCCGCCCTTTGCTTCCACTCCCGTGCCGGGATTTCCGCAGAGCTTGCCGCATCGCATCACCAACGCGCTGGTGGGCCTCACCGTGCCCTTCTCGGCGAATGCGCTGGGCGATTTTCACTTCGCCTTCAATCGTACTTTCGGCGCCATCGAGCTGCCGCCGCCGCCCGGCGGGCTGACCATCACGCCAGTGGCAGGCCGCAACTTTGGCCTGATCAACGTAACGGGCATCTCCAATCTCGGCACGCAGACGTTCGTGCCGCGCGCCGCGCAGAATCTTTTTGAATCTGCCGCACAGTTTTCTATCCGCCAGGGCCGCCACGCACAGAAGTACGGCGTTACCGTACAGCGCTATCAGGACAACGAACTGCGCGGGACGTTCTTCAACGGTCAGTACACCTTTGCCGGACTCACGCAGTTTCTCGCCGGCACACCCGCTTCGTGGCTTGGCGTGCTGGGCGGAACCAGTGCCGCTGGCCCCGCTTCGCCCGCTGGGTGGCGCTGGACTACGATCAGTGCATTCGCGCAGGAAGATTTCGAGCTGACGCCGCGCTTCACCTTGAACCTCGGCCTGCGCTATGAGTTCACTACTTCGCCCGGCGATGTCCTCGGCCAGATCGCCAACTTGCGCTCGCCGCTGGACGCCACCGTCACGCTCGGCGGGTCGCTGTTCAACACCATCGCGCGCTCCTTCTCGCCGCGCTTTGGATTTGCATGGAGTCCGACTCGAGGTAATCGAAGTGATGAGCGCTCGGCGCTGCGCGGCGGCTTCGGAATTTTCTATAATCCGCTGGTGGTGAACATGTGGGCCAACTCGCGCCTGGTGCCGCCGTTTGTGAACACCGTGCTGCTGGCGGGCGGGCCGCCATTTCCCAATCCGCTGGCCACGGGCCGCGCGCCCGCGCTCTCGACCACGGGGCAGGCGCTCGACTTCAATCTCAGCCAGCCTTATACCATGCAGTGGAACATCGAGTGGCAGCAGCAGTTCGCCGACGGCTGGGTGACGCGCGCCGCCTACGCCGGCAATCGCAGCCTGCACATCCTGCGCTCGCTCGAATCGAACCCCGGCACGCCGGTCGTCCTCGCCGACGGGCGCAAGTGCTTCAACTTTCTCGCCGCCGCCGGTGGCTCCAACGCCGCCTGCCCGTCCGGCTCCACCGTACGCCGCAACCTGAATTTCGGGCCGATCCGCGGTCGCTCCTCCGACGGACGCTCGTGGTATGACTCGCTGCAATTCACCGCCGAGCGCCGCATCTCCGATGGAGCAACCGTGCAGGGTTCCTACACATGGAGCAAGTCGCTCAGCACCAACAACTCGTCGTTCACCTCGTTTCCGAGTCAACCGTCGAACACGCAAGACCCCGACGACATATACCTCGACAAAGCCGTCTCGGCTTTCGATGTTCGCCACCGCCTTGCCGTACACGCCATCCTCGCGCTGCCCTCGTTCGCGCCGGGCGCGCCCGGGCGCGTGCTGCACGGGTGGCGCATTGCGGCCATCGGCTCGCTCTCTTCTGGGTATCCGTTCACGGTGGTGGACGGCATCAATCGCTCGCAGAATCTCCAGACCGATGTCGCTCTCGCCGACCGTCCGAACTGGGCCGCTCGCGCGACTGTTGCAGGGGCGACCAGCGGAGTCTCCAGGGCTTGTCGCATTGATGGACAGGAGCTTTTCGGCGGACGCAAACTGGGCACTCCCGATCTGTACTTCGATCCGTGCGCGTTCGTTCTACAGCCGCAGGGCTTCTACGGCAACGCCGCGCGCAACGCGCTCACCGGCCCGGGATTTTTCAATGCCGATCTTTCGCTGAGCAGAAACTTTGCGCTGCACGAGCGGCAGCAGCTTGAGTTCCGCGCCGACCTGTTCAACATTCTGAACAGGCCCAACTTCGCGACGCCCAGCAGCCCCACCGGCGCGCAGGTCTCCGGCGGCGCCATCGTGTTTCCCGATGCCACCGGCGCGCCCGCCGGGAATGCGGGACAGATCTTCCGCACGGTGAATGACTCGCGACAGATTCAGTTTTCGTTGCGCTACAGCTTTTAGGTTTAGTTTCGAAAACAGAGCCGCGACCGTTAGGGAGCGCGGGTTGCTCCCCGTAACGAAAGCAACCACCGCTCCCTAACGGTCGCGACTCTGATCCGATTTCCCGACTTATATGAATTCACCGTGGCACCTTCCGCGCATCCCCGAGCCTGAGGAGATGGACTGCTCGGACGAGGTGGAGGTCTACAACTCCGCTGCCGCCTCGGCACACCTCGATGCCATCGACAACACGTTTGTAGAACATCTGATGAGGCTGCTGCCGGAATCAGAGCCCCGACCGCCAGGGAGGGGGCACGCCAGGGACACAGGGATGATCGGCAACCGTGCCCCCTCCCTGGCGGTCGGGGCTCTGAGGGATCAAGTGCGAAAATCACAATATCTTGGGTTGGATATTGGCTGCGGCCCGGCGCAGATTCCTGTGAAGACGCTTCAGCGGGTTCCAGGCCTGCGGTTGGTTGGTCTGGATGGCGCGGGCAACATGCTGCGCTGCGCGCGCGCGAATGCCGTGCAAGCTGGCGTTGAGGATCGGCTGATACTGGCCCAAGGCGACGCGAAGAATCTGCCCTTCGCGGACGGCACGTTCTCCATCGTCACCTGCAACTCGATGCTGCACCATGCGCGTGATCCTCTGGCGCTGTTGCGCGAGATACGCCGCGTGGCCGCTCCCGGTGCGGCGATCCTACTGCGCGACCTACGGCGTCCGGCGTATCCGCTTCAGGCCTGGCACCTATGGCGGCATGGACGGAAATACAGTGGGCTGATGCGCCGCCTGTTCGACTTGAGCGTGCAAGCCGCATACACCGCCGACGAACTGGAGGCCATGCTGCGCGCCGTGCCCATCCCAGGCGCGCGCGTGTTCCGCTACAAGGGCGCGCATATTGGAATTGAAAGGCGGGGGAATTGATACGAGCCTGTCCGCAGATTACACAGATGGCGGGTTAACCCTTCTGCGAAATCTGTGCAATCTGCGGACAGGCTCCGTTACTTCGTTTCGGGAACATGCGTTGGCTACGAGTGGGGTTGCAGAATGACCTTCAGGGAATTCTCTCTGGGGTTGGAGGCCAGATCGAAGGCGTTGCGGATGCCGCTCAACGGGAAGCGGTGGGTGATGAGGTCCTCTACCTGAACACGGCGCGTGGCGATCCAGTCGAGCGCCTCGGCCATGTCGCGCGGCGCGGCGCCGTAGCTGAACAGTACGGATGGTTGCGCGATCCAGAAGCGGGTGAAGGGAATTTCGAGTTTCTTGTCGGGGCCGTCGGCGGCGAAGAACATGATCTGCCCGCCCCGGTTGATACACTCCAGCGCCTGAGTGGCCGCGGCGGGCGCGCCCGTGCAGACAATCACGCGATCAGCGGAGGGCAGCTTCTGGCTGGCCAGGCAGACTTCATCGGCACCGCTGTGCAGCGCCGCTTGCAGACGATCCTGGCTCATATCGACGGCGATGATCTTCCCCGCGCCCAGCGCGCGCAGCAACTTAATGTGTAGCAAGCCGGCTAGGCCGCTGCCGATTACCAGCGCGGAACGATCCGCCACCGGCATGATTTTGCGCACCGAGCGCACCACGCAGCCGAGCGGCTCAACGAAAGAGGCTTCGTCAAAACTCACCGAGTCGGGAATCCGGTAGAGGCCGTTGGTGATGCCGGATTCAAGAATGCGCACATACTGCGCGAACCCGCCCGGTTCGATGTGCTTGTGGTGCATGGTCTCGCAGGCGGTCTCATTGCCATCCAGGCAGGGCACGCATTTCAGGCAGGGAAAATGATGCGTGATCACTACGCGATCACCGGGTGAGAAACTGGAGACCTGCTCACCGACGCGCACAATCTCGCCGGCGATCTCATGGCCGGTGTTGATGGCACCGCGCTTGATGGCTTCGGGCTCGCGGTACCAGCGCATGGTGTCACTGCCGCAGATGCCACAGGAGCGCACTGCCGCCAGAATTTCCGAAGCGCCGATGGCCGGAACGGAGCAATCTTCCACACGCACGTCCTGATGGCTGTAGTAGAAGCCCGCCTTCATCTGTGCGGGAAGATTGTCGTTGGCGCCGGAAGATGTAGGAGTGGGTGGCGTCGCCATTTGAACTAGCCTCGCACTTGCTCGAAGATTTTGTAGCCCTCGTCCGGAGTAGCGCCGTTGTGGACCACGGCACGCAGCGCCTGAATCATCGCCACGGGATGCTTGTGCCGCCAGACGCGGCGGCCGAAGTCGATACCCTTGGCGCCCTTCTGGATGGAGTCATAGGCGAGGTTCAGGCTGTCGCGCGTTTCGTCAATTCCCTTGGGCGCCTTGCCGCCGGCGACGATGACGGGCACGCCGCTGGTCACAATGACACGCTCGAAGCCCACGCCGCAGTTGTAGGTCTTGATCATGTCGGCGCCGTGCGCGACCATAATGGCGCTGGCGCGCGTGAGGAAGTCGGAGTCCTTCTCGAGATAGCCGAGCGCATTGCCCACGGCGACCACGCCCAGCACGGCGATGCCGGCCTTGCGCGCGTGCCGCGACATGGTGGCCAGATTGTTCAGCGTGCTCGACTGGTACTTCGTGCGCAGATACACGGAGACCGCGGCGGCCACCGCGCCTTCTTCCTTCACATTCTGGCCGGAGAGAATCAGCCGCTCGTTGGCGATGGTGTCGGGCTCGTGCAGGAAGCTATCGAGATAACGGAACCATTCAAACTCCGCATCGCTGGCCTGGCCACTGTCCGTCTTCGTTCTTAACTCGGCGTAGGTGCTGTCGAAATCCCTGCCGGTGCGTTGCTGATAGGCGAACTTCGCAGGCTCCTGAAGATACCCGGGCACGGAGACGTCCATGGTGCTGGTGCAGCCGGAGGCGCGCAGGATCACCGGCGCGCTGACCTTGCCGCCAAAGTCGTTGCGCAGCACGGCTGGGTCGGTCATCAACACGTCCACGTAAGGCAGCAGCGGCCGCAGCACCTGGCCGGGGCGCTCCAGTCCCGCCACCACGCCGAAATATCGATGGTCGGAGGCCAGCACCACGATCCGTTCATTACGGCCAAAAATCTTCTTCAAGCTCATACTGCTCTCCCTTCATAACTGAATGGGGGATTCCCTGCGGCTGAAAGTCTCAGCGCAAAACACTCCCACCAGTATAGAACAGGATCAAACGGCCCAGCAAAATTCCGGGTCCTTGAATCGTGTGGGCGATCCAACGGGGGTGTTCAGGCTACAATCAGGCGATGGAGATTAATGCGAGAAGCCTGTCGCGGTTGGGGCTGGTGCTCGGCACAGCCTGCGAATACATTGTGCGTTATGGAGCCCGTAGGCTCTTTGGACGGCTCACGGCGCAGGCCCGAGCCCAGTGGCTGCATCGGTGCTGCGGTCGCGGCCTAAGGCGGCTGGGAATTCCCGTCCAGGTCTCCGGAAAATTTCCGTCGCGCGGACTGATCGTCTCGAATCACTTGAGCTATCTCGACATTCTCATCTACAGCAGCATCTCGCCGTGCGTGTTTGTCTCCAAACGCGAAGTGCGTTCCTGGCCGGTGTTCGGGATCATGGCCGCCATCGCCGGCACCGTCTTTATTGATCGTGCGCGCAATGTGGACGCGCTGCGCGTGAACCATGAGATGTTGGAGACGTTGGCGCAGGATGCGGTTGTAGTTCTCTACGCCGAGGGCACCAGCAGCGATGGGCACGGGGTTCTCCCCTTTCGCCCCGCGCTGTTCGATGGCGTGGTGAGGTCCGGCGTGCCCATTACCCCCGCGCACATCAGCTATCGCTTGAGCGATGGCCGGCCAGAGGACGATGTTTGCTACTGGGGCGACCACTCGTTCCTGCCGCACCTGCTCAGGTGCCTCTCGCGCCACGGCTTGCAGGCGACCGTGCAGTTCTCGGCTGAGTCCCGCACCTATGAAGACCGCAAAGTGGCCGCACAACAGACGCACGACGCCGTTGCACAGCTCGCGCAACAGGCCAGCGGTTAACCAGAATAATATTGTCTGATGTGAGGATATTGCGGAGAGGCTGCGACCCCGACAGGGTCGGTGTTCTTGCGGTACGGTTTCCGGGGGCGTTGCCACCGGCTCTTCACCTTAATCCCCTTCGGGGACGGTTCGTCCTGCTGCTTTCCATCTCCTACAAATCTTGTGAAAGCAGGCCATGCAAAAATAGCGTGAGCTTACTGTCAGCGCAGACTCCCCGGTCGCTGAAGACAAGCCGCAGCCTTATACTGCTTCCGGCCAGGCAATTCCCTTTAGCGCGAACATCTCGCGTGCCGAGGCGCGCGTCGCGCACTCGCTGCACATCCACACCGGAGGCTCGTCGTCGACCACCGCCGCCTCACACTCCGATACATTCTGGCAGGACCAGCAGACTTCGATGGCATCCACCACGCGGCGAATGTTTCCACGCATTTCAATCAACTCCCGGTATTCCATGATTGAGACTGTCATAAGCCACCTCCACCTTCACCTACACAATAGCAGCGGCCAGATCGGCATTGAATAGCGCGGAAGCCACATTCTTCACTAGTTCCCGAGTACTACTCCCAACATCTTTCGGCTTCTGCAAACCGAAGATTAATACTGTTCCCGATAATACCAATGCTGATTGTTTGGATTGTTACTTTTGAGAGACGGTTGCCTGCCAGGCAAAAGACTTAAGAATCAGGCGCTGGAGGAGTGCGCGATCCCTCCAGCGCCTGACTAAGTTGTGGTCCTGATGTAGAGGTGCTACGCTCGGTTACCGTGAAACTAGAACTCCCAGCGCAGTCCTGTCCGCAGTGTGGCCTTGGGCGCGAGGAATCCTGCGTTGTAGTATTCTTCGTTCAATAGATTGTCCACGCGGATGACGTAGCGCAGCGTGTGGCTCTCGCGCTCCAGCAAATCAGTGCTCGCCGTTAAATCTACCCGCGCATACCCCGCGAAGCGGTACACACCGAATGGAAAGGGGAACGCCGAGCCAAACAGCGGAAAGTCATGATCGGCCACCGCGTAGGTTTGCAGATGGAGGTGAACGCGGCGGATCGGTTCGAGCAGCACCCCTGAATTGAACTGATGCTCGGAGACGCCCAACACGCGCGTCGTTCCGGCGGCGGAAGCAAATGGCAGATCGGAGTTGGCCAGTGTATATCCCGCGTTGAAGCTGACCATCCGATGCGGTCGGGCGCGAACCATGAACTCCACGCCGCGCGCGATGCCGCCGCGCGTATTCACGTATCCGAAGGAGCGCCCGAAAGGATCGCCCGGCGTGCCGCCAAAATCAATGATGGTGTGCAGCCGCGTGTAGAACCATGTCGCGCTCAACTCCAGTCGATCGCGCCAGAGCTGCTGGTCAACACCCACGTCGATGAAATTCGTCCGCTCCGCTTTCAGCAACGGATTACCGTAGTAGAAGCCGCGCCCGCCGCTGCCGTATCGTTCATAGAGCGAAGGCGAGCGGAACCCGTTGCCAGCGTGAGCGCGGAGCTTGGTTCCCATGCTTCGCAGCGTATATGCCAGAGAAGCATCCGCCGTGTAGGCATTGGGCGCATCGAGTTCCCCCACGACCGTGTATGGACTCGGATTGCTGGTGCCCCCGGGCGAGAGAAACTCCGGACTCGATAGGACATAGAACTGCGCCTGGCCTCCGATCTGAAATTGCAAACGTCCATCGGCCAGCCGCGCATGATTGCGCGCCTGCAAGGCCAAGGCTTTTTGAACCGCCACTGTCGTCTGCCCGAACTCCAACTGGTCAATGGCGGTGCGGTCGTACTCCACTCCAAAGTGCAGGGTGTCGACACTGGAAGCAGAGAGTGCGTTGCGCCAGAACAGTTGCTCATAGGAGCCGTTGTAACTGCGGCGATTCGTAGTAGCCGGCTCTGGGTAGCCCAGCGTTACGGCCAGCGGGTCGGTGCCGGGGCCGTCATCGTAGCCGCGGCGCACGCGCAGGCTCTGAAAGCCAACGGACTGCCGCCAGAAATCTCCCACTTCAAACTCCAGCCGCGCCGCGCCGGAATAGAACCGCACGCGTTGGTGGTAGTCAGGGTCATTGATCTGCGGATAGAAATTCGCCTGCGGGTCTGGAAATTCCCGCGCCTCGCGCACCAGCGTGCCGGCGGGCAGCTCGGGCAGATTGGCCAGCGGCGAGGGGTCCTCGTTTAGGTAAGAGAAGCCATCGGCGATCAGAAAGCGCGTGAACAGCCGGACCCGCGGCGTAAGATCGAACCACGATGCGGCGGAGGCGTTGGTGTCGCGCGAGGCGTCCTGGCCATCCTGGCCGGAGAGATAATTCTGATGCGTCAGGTTGAGAGAGTAGGAAAAACGTCGCGAGGCGTTCCATCCAGACAAACCCGCGCTGGGTAGCAGCAGCCCCAACGAGCCGCCTTCGAGTGAGAGGAACCCGGCCTGCGGGCGGTCGGCCACGCGATCAGGTTGCTGCGTCTGCACGTTAACTACTCCGCCGACCGCATGTGTTCCATAGAGCGACGACGCGGCCCCGCGCAGAATCTCCACGCGATCCGCGGTGGCCACCGAAATCTCAGAGAGCAGCGAGCGCGCCGAGCCTTTATTGTCGGAAGGGTCTGACAGGCGGAAGCCATCGAGCTGAATCGCGGCGTCCTCGGGACGTAGTCCGCGGAAGCGGAAGCTGGCCAGACCAGCTGGCCCTCCCAGTTGCTGGAGTTGCAGGCCGGGCACGGAACGCAGCGCGTCGGCGAGCGTTACCACGTCGCGCGCGCGCAGCTCCTCGCGTGTGATGATGCTGACGGACTTGGCCGTCTCCTCCGGTATCTCCGGCAGACCGGAGGCCAGCACGTTCACGCTCTGGTGGATTCCGGCGATTTCGAGAACCCATTCGAGTGAGTCGCTATCGGATGGAAGAGTCAGGCGTTGGCTTTGCGTTTGAAATCCAGCGGCGCTGATCTCCACAACGTAGGTGCCATTGGATAAGTTGGTCAACTCGATGCGCCCATCCGCGCTGGCCACCTCCAGCGCGGTGGAGGTGGAGGCTCCGTAGATGCGAACACGAGCGCCGGTAATGCGGCCGCCGGTGCGGTCGCGCACCACGGCGCTGAGCATATGCGTTGCGCTCGATTGCGCGCGGGCCAATCGCCATGCGGGTTGCGAAGCGTTTATCAGACAGATCAGGGATAACAGGCAGGCAAAGACACGAATACGACGAAGCACTTTCATGGACGTTTTCGACATGTGGACTCCTTTGGCCCTCGGAAGGAGGAAACGCAATACCGCCGAGACGGGGAGGCCAGTGTTGGTGGAAGCGGAGGATGAGGCGAAGGCGCGACCCTTACACAAAATAAACAACGATGCACTAAATCAGCGCAACAGTGATTTCAAAGATGGAAAGACAGCGCCAAGCTCATCGGACTTCCCCTCGAAGCCGATTCCCGCAGGGGGGTTCTTGGCAGGTCTCCTGGCTGATGCTTTAACGGATCGAGCGCCTTCCCATCCCGGCGTGCCTATTACGGCAGTACGGAACAGTGGCGAATTGCTCAATCCAACGCAATCACAGTGGCGGGGCCGCGCTGGTTTCTCACCAGCTTCCCTATTGATGATTAAGCACCAAGAACATTTTCCATGTTGCAGGCAGGAAGGCACGGCTGTCAAGCGGCGCGTAAATTGGGGTGGGCGACGGGGCTCGAACCCGCGACTTCCGGAATCACAATCCGGCGCTCTGCCAGCTGAGCTACGCCCACCGTAAACGGTGCATTGATTATAGGGAACCGGCGGCGTGCAGGTCAATCCGGCCTCCAGCGAGATCTGTATCTGGTATGCTAAGGCGATCGCGGTTCAACGAGGCATCAGCCAGACAATAGAGGAGAAACAGATGGACATGCTGGGAAATGTTTTGGGGAGCCTGAAGGGTGGCGGCCAAGGCGGCGGACTGGCCGGAGCCGTCATGCAGCTGCTGATCCATAAAGGTGGGTCGAGTGGCCAAGGCGGCAGCACCGGCTTGGCGGGGCTAATCCAGACTATGAACTCGAATGGTTTGGGGGATGTGGTAAGCTCCTGGGTCGGTACAGGACAGAACAAAGCGATCAGCGCCGCACAGTTATCATCTGTGCTGGGCAAGAATCAAATCGCATAATTGGCGCAGAAGGCCGGCGTCGCGGAACATGACGCGCCCAATTTGTTGGCCGGGCTGTTGCCCAATCTGGTGGACAAGCTGACACCAACGGGGCAGGTTCCCGCCGAGAATGATCTAGCCTCGATGGGTATGAATCTGCTAAAAGGCATCATGGGCGGCAAATAGTGCCCCGCGTTTCCCTACCAGCCGTCGGGGAAGCGCTCCTTCCAAGCGGTGGCCCCCGCCGGCTGCATGCCGATTTCACTCGCCAGCGCGGACATCAGGTGAATTACCTTGCCGCCCACCACGGTCATCTGCGGGCGGATGGTGGGTATCTCCTCTTCAGGCACTGCGAGGAAATCCTTGTCGAGGACGATGAAGTCGGCGAACTTACCAGGCTCGATGGACCCCATTACTTTTTCGCGCAGCATGTAGTGCGCGCCCCAGCGCGTCAGCGCCTTCAACTGCGTGATGCGGTCGGTGCGCTCGCCGGGGCCGTAGACCATCTTGTCGCGGTCGTTGTAGCGATTCATGCCCTTGGTGATGAAGAAGAAAAGTTTGTGCGGTAGTGGACGGTCGATCTCGAAACCGCTCATCACGCCGCCGGCGGTGAGGCTCTTGCGTGGCGAGACCCAGGACGTGTACTCGGTCCCATAGACGCGCGCGATCATGGCCGTGCCCATCATGTTGGGCACTACTCCGGCGGGCTCCCAGAGCAGATTGTTATTCAGACTGGTCAACATGCCGAGGTGTTTGATGCGCGGGATTTGCTGTGGGCGCGGCGCTCCGGCGCTATGGTCAAAGGCGTGGCGCTTGGCGCGAATGTCGTCGAGCGAGAAGCCGGCCTCGGCGCTCGACTGCTCGATGATGTCCATCAGGTAATCGATATCTTTGTCGCCGCCGGTGTGGATGGTGGCTATCCTCATGCCGCTCTTGACCACTGTCTCCATGCGCGCGCGGCCCTCTGATCCCGGCGCGTAACTGCAACTGCCCTCGCTGCGGCGACCGGCGATCTCGAGTGGATTGGTTTTCCACTGTTCGCTTACCGGTGCGGTCATGCAATTGCCTCCGGCTCCCGCAAAAGCCCCGATCATCCAGATGTTATCCGTGCCGGTGCCAACGTTGCTGGCCAGATAGCGCAGCGTGGTCAGGTCCCAGGCGTCGCCGGAGTAGCCCCAGGCAAAGCGCGCGGGCATTTCGCCTCGCTCGTCGAGATAGCGCAGCGCGCGCAGATTCGAGTAGGAATAGGGGGACGACGCAAACGCGACCGCGCCGTAGCTGGCCCATAGTTCCATCTCCGACTTCAGCACCTGCGCCAGTTGCGGCGTCTTGCCCTTGAACATGGCGTTCGGCTCCATCTCGCGGCTGAAGCCGAAGCCGTTCTTCCTGAACTCGGGATCGAGCGCGCCGTCGGCCGACTCCAGACTCTCCATCGCCCGCGTGTTCACCATTGAGGTGATGAATCCGTTGCGCACCTTCACAGGATTGTTAGGCGCGAGCAGGTCGAGATATTCTTTCTTAATGCTCCTGGCGAAAAGCTGGGCCATCTCGGTGGCGTGCTCGTAGTCTGGGCCGTAGTTGAAGCTGAGGAACAGCCACTGGCCGGGCTTGGCCTTCGCCAGCACTTCGCGCATCATCGGCTCGAAGCGCGCCATCTGCTCCTTCGGAGGAAGGTTGGGCATCCAGCGATGGATGATCTCATTGTCATTGGGAAAAATGTGCGTCAGCGCTCGCGGCTCCTGAAAAGCCCAATCGGTGGGATGCTCGTGGGTGATGATGAAGCCCGGCAGCACCATGCGCCCCCTCAAGTCGATAACCTTGGTTGAAGGCCCAGCCAGCGACCGGATGTCGGCGGTGCGGCCCGTCGCCAGGATGCGGTCGCTACGCACGGCCATGGCTTCCACGATGGTGCCCACGCGGGACTCGAACGAGGCGTCGTCCATGGTGACGATTTTCCCGTTGATGAGAATCATCTCGGGATGGCCGAGCTTGGCGGCCTGCGCGGGGACGCTGCCTTGTTGGGCAGCGCCGAGGTTGGCATGAAGCAGGACGGAAATTCCAATCACAGCCTGTAAGATTCGCGCGCGCATCATATCGTGGCTCCTTCAAGTCTCGCGATCGGAGCGGCTGGGCATCGCTCAGGAACAGTATTGTAACTCCGCGGCGTGGAATGCCGGGGCATTTTCCGTATGAGTGGAGAAATATGATTTGCCTGGTCGGCAAGAAGACCTAATCGAAGATGACCGTCTTGCGGCCGTAGGGGATGACGCGGCGTTCGAGGTGCAGGCGCACGGCGCGGGCCAGCACGACACGCTCGAGGTCGCGGCCCTTGCGCACCATGTCCTCCACGGTGTCGCGATGGCTGCTGCGGGCCACGTCCTGTTCGATGATGGGGCCCTGATCGAGATCGGCGGTTGCGTAATGGCTGGTCGCGCCAATGAGTTTCACGCCGCGCTCAAACGCCTGGTGGTACGGTTTTGCGCCAACAAAGGCTGGAAGAAATGAATGGTGGATATTGATAATGCGGTTGGGGAAGGCCTCCACCATCTGCGGACTGAGCACCGGCATGTAGCGCGCCAGCACCACCAGATCAACGCGGTGCTGGCGCAGCAGCTCAAGTTCAGCTTTCTCTTGCGCGAGCTTGGTGTCCGCGGTAATGGGAAACACATGAAAGGGGATGCCGAACTTTTCGACCGCCGAGCCGAGATCGGGATGATTGCTGATGACCAGCGCGACCGTACACGGCAACTCGCCCTCGACGCTGCGCCAGTGCAAATCATAAAGGCAGTGCGACTCCTTGGAGACGAACAGGGCCACGCGGTCGAGCTGATCGCGATAATGAATCTCCCATTGCAGATTCAGCTTGCGCGCCAGGGGAAGAAAGGCGGCGGCGAACTCATCTCGCCCAATCTGGAAACCAGTCGTCTCCCACTCCATGCGCATCAGGAAAAGCCCAGACTGCAGATCGGTGTGATGATCCGAGTGGACGATGTTGCCGTTATATTGAAAGACAAATTGCGATATCTGAGCGACCAAACCGCGCTGGTCCGGACAGTGGATCCGTAGGACGGCATTTGAGTGGTGGGGTGAGTGGTTGGGCATGATCTTCGGGGCCTCCATGTGTGTCAATCTGTATTACATCGCCTGTATTACCTTGCAGGACGCAGGTGCGACGCCAGCCAGTAGTGCCACTTCGCTTTAAGCAGGCATTGACTGGTCCGGGAATTTTATCTCTTTTTGGCGCGTACAAAACGGGTGAGGTCCGGAAGCACCTCCCGGGTTTGCAACAGCGGAAACAGCACGGCCCCTGACAGATTGATCAGCACCTGCGAGATCATATAAAGCGTGAAGAGGTTGGCTCCCTGCGTTGATCCCGCAAGTTGGAAGAGCGCCAGGAACGCCACCTGGCCAACTCCCAGGCTGGCCGGCGTGATGGGAATCGTGGTCAGCACCAACCCCACCGGCACCAGCACCATATATTCCAGCAGATCCACTTCAATTCCCAAGGCGCGTCCGTAGAGCACGAGGCTGCTCAGAATCAATCCCTGACTGGCACAGGAGATCAGCGCAATCTTACGAATCAGCGCGGCATCACGGACATAATCGTGCGTGCCGCGATACAGCTCCTCGAACATCTCGCCCATGCGCAGTTTCTTCGCCCAGTGCGCCAGTATCACCGGCGGCGCCGGTCGCAGATAGGCCAACCATAATAGGGCCAGAGTGGCGAGTATTCCGCAACCAGCCAGCACGCTGAAGGGCACTACGAAGCGCGCCGGCAACGGATGATAAAAGGTTCCCAAGGTTCCCAGCAGACAGAACACCAGTAACGCCGAAACGCCGAAAAGGCGGTCAAACAGAATACTTGGCACCACGGCGTACGGCCCCAATGGCGGATGGTTGCTGCCTCCCGCGGGAGAGTTCTCCGAAGCGCGCCGCGAAATGAACACGCCCCTCAACACATCGCCGCCAATGTGGCCAGGCAACGCCATATTTAAAAATTTAGAGACCATCAGTAAGGCGAAGACTTCGCCGGTGGGTAGATGTAATTGACGCGCGCGCAGCAGGCTCTGCCAACGCCAGAGCTGGCCCAAGGGCGTGAGGAATAACAAGAGCAGAGCAGGCACGGAATATTGCCACTGCTGCATGGAAGCGAGTAGCGGCTCCCAGGCAATGTGCTCTTTCTTCACCAGATAAACCACCAGCGCAATCGCCACAGCCAGCTTCACGACGATGGTCAGCCAACTCCTGCTGCTGCCGGTGGAGTCCTGCGAATGGAGTTTACTCGGGGTAGAGGACCACATACTGGGGAAAGTTTAATCGAACCAGATAGGAAAGGAAAGCATGCGTAGCAGAACAGTCAGGCTGTTTCACAGGAGACACCCAAGGCGCGCTGATGCCTTGGTAGCCACGATCAGCGTCTTTCTGGTGGTGAAGTTTCCAGTGAAAACCACAAGCCCACGGCGAGAGAAGCACTCACCTTGGCTACCAGGGCCTTCAGGGTCCCCAGGGTCCCCAGGGTCAACGATACATTAGATGTGAAAATGGGCCAGGCCCGGGTTTTAGGCCGCGGCCGTGGCTGTGGCTGTGGCTTTGTTGGCGCGGGTCACCAAGCGTGACTTCAGCCGTGCCGCGGTGTTGCGGTGGATCAGGCCCTTGCGCACCGACTTGTCGATGCGGGAAACCGTCGCACTCACTTGCAGAGGATCGGCTTTGCCTTCGTCCAGCGTGCTCCGAAGTCCGCGCAGGCTAGCGCGCAGCACGCCTTTGTTGGAGCGGTTGACGGCTGTCTTGCGTTTGGTCTGACGCACGCGCTTGAGCGCGGAATAATGATTAGGCATGGAACGTCCTTCTGGCCGGGCTATATCAAGTTCGAGCATATATATATTTGCTCAAGAACCCAGCGCAATTGCTCATTGTAGCCAGAACCATCACCCGCCGTCAACGCATTTGACGTACAGGTAGTGGGCAGTTTGACGCACTCATGATGTAGCGCCGGTATCCAGTCGGACCCAAGGGCCGCAAGGATGGCGGCGTTACTTTAAACACTCGCCTTACTTACAGAGGAGAGGGCCGTCACGGACGTGGAAAATAGGCTACATTAGTCTGCGGAGGAATTGCGTTTTGGAGTCTCAATCTACAATTGGAGGGCGCTCGGCCGTCTTGCCGGAAGTCTTAATCGTCGAGGATGATTTCGCTTTCTCGCAGACCATGCTGGCACTGCTGGAGGCGGAGGGGTTCGCTGCTGAGGCCGTAAACTCGACCGCCGATGCGCTCGATCGGTTCTCGGCGCGTTCCTATCCCATTGTCATCTCCGACATCTACATTGACGAGCGCACTGGGCTGGATGTGCTGCGCCGCGCGCGCGCCGTGGAGCCGGAGTGCGCGGTGATCCTGATTACCGGGCAGGGATCGCTCGACACCGTGCTGGAAGCCACGCGCGCCGGTGCGTTCGATTACATCGCCAAGCCCTTCCCGCTCGACCGGCTGGTGCAGACGGTGCGCAATGCCGCGAATGCCTGGGCAGCCCGCCGCCAGAACTCGCTTGATGAGACAGCGACTCTCCCTGGCCCCGGCGAATACTCACCAGCGTTGGTGGGCCACTCCGACGCCATGGTGGAGACGTACAAGTTCATCTCGCGCGTGGCCGACTCCGACGCCACCGTGCTGCTACAAGGCGAGACCGGCACGGGCAAGGAGATGGTGGCGCGGCTGATCCACCAGGCCAGCCCGCGGCGCGCGCGGCGCATGGTGGTGGTGGATTGCGGCGCGCTCTCCGGCTCGCTACTGGAAGCTGAATTGTTCGGCGCCACGCGCGGCGCCTACACTGGCGCGGATCGTGATCGCACGGGGTTGCTGGAAGCCGCCGAGGGCGGCACGGTCTTCCTGGATGAGATCGGCGAAATGGAGTGGGCCTTCCAGCAGCGGCTGCTGCGCTTCCTCCAGGAGCGCGAGGTGCGTCCGCTAGGCAGCAACACAGCGAAGAAGGTAGATGTGCGCGTAGTTGCCGCCACAAACTGTGATTTGCGCGGGATGGTCGCCGAGAAGAAGTTTCGCGAGGACCTCTGGTATCGCCTGCAGGTAGCCACCTGCCAGCTGGCGCCGCTGCGTGATCGCCGGCAGGACATTCCCGAACTGGTGAGCTTCTTTCTAGCGAAGTTTGCACGTCAGGCCGGCACCCAGACAAGCACCTCATCCGTTCGCGCGCTGCGCTTCAGCGACGACGCGCTGGTTGTGGCTCAACAATACGGCTGGCCGGGCAATGTGCGGCAGTTGGAGAATCTGCTGGAGCGGCTGGCGATTCTGCACTCCGGTGCGGTGGTGGATGCGGCGGGATTGCGCAGTGCG
Organism: Acidobacteriota bacterium; assembly: GCA_009691245.1. NCBI lineage: Bacteria > Pseudomonadati > Acidobacteriota > Acidobacteriota bacterium. The sequence goes on from SHUM01000003.1 coordinate 65,839, forward strand.
CTGTCGGCGATGGACCCCACTAGTCAGAGCCAAACCAGCCCGCATCAGCCAGGATCGACGATAGCCGGCCCTGCGGAGTCGCTATCCAGCCTGGAAGAAGACCACATCCGCAGGGTGTTGGAAGCCACGCGCGGCAACAAAACTCGCGCGGCGGAGATTCTCGGCATCGAGCGCAAGACACTCTATCGCAAACTTGAAAAGATGCGTCTGGCGCATTCCTAATGCGGTCGAGGCTCTGTTTGCGGCGTGTGTCATTCTGACACGCCCGCCAAGCAATGTCTCAATGTGGTGGGGCGGAATGCTACGGTTGGATGTTCCAACCTTGTTCGCGAGCCGGATACTGCAACAAATTAAATCAATGGGATGCGGGCGATGTGGCGGACACGTCAGTTTTGGCACACCTCTTGCACTAGGCAATGGTAGTTCAGAACAAACGATTGCGAGCCAGTGGGCTTGGTGGATCGGGAGGGACATAGGGCTGCTCTCCCTAGTCAATGCGGACCCGACCTGCCGAGTTCACTGGCTCTCTTTTTTTCCCAAAAACAATTTTCCAATAGCCATCCTGTAACTACGGGTTTCCCGCCCGCTCGGGATGACGACTCTGGGGTATGGCGCCGCAACGTTCCGTTACAGGTTTTTGATTCGGTTCTTGATTTTCTCGGCCAATTTTTCGATGGCCTCGGCCTTTTTCATCGCGCCTAATGACATTTCGTCTTCCGTGGTGGCGCGCAAAATGTCGCGCAACTCGGTGCTCATCTCCACTAATTGCCGCGACTCCTTCTGCATCGCTTCGAAACTTTCCTTGAGCATGCGCCTGGCGAGCTTCTTGCGAGGATCGTTGGGATCCGTCTCGTCGTGGCGGGAATTGGTGGATGGGAGACGGGGGCTGTTCCGCTGGGCCTGACCCACCCAGGCGGCCCCCAGCAGTATCCCGATCACCAGTATCATGATTCGCATGATGGCGTTTCGTAAACAGGTGTTCTTCATGATGCCCTCCTCTGCAGGGACAGTGCATCCGCGGCCCGAGTAGCGGCCTTCTGGCTCTCATCATACAAAATTAATGGGCGGATGTTGGAGGATTATTCAGCGAGCAGGCAGGTCGCGCGAAGGACGAACCAGGCCGCGCTCGTGAGATTCTGCGACTGGGCATTCTTGGACCGGGAGTACGCCGACCCTTACTCGCGATAATGGAAACGCAGTTGAACTTTCTTGATTTGGATGATGTCGCCCTCATTCAACTCCTGCGGCGCGGTCAGCGCCTCCGAGTTGACCTTGGTTACACCGCTCACTTCCGAAGGAGCAATATCAAAATGCCGCGCGCCGCGGCGCGTGATGATCGCCGCGACGCGAGGCAGGAACCATCCCTTTAGGCGCACGGTGGCGGATTTATCTTTGCCGATGACGTAAATTTTTCTGGTGAGAATGTATTCCGGCTGATTGGTTTTTCCAGACTGAACCACCAGACAGGCGATCTGTGTCTTGGTCTCCGGATTGGCACCCTCGGCGATGGCGGTAGCCTTTGCCAAAAAATCGCGCCGTTGCTTGGTGTCCAATACGACGGTCTGGTCGGCGCGCGCCGCATCCTTGGAAATATCCATCGGCATCATCATCAGAATCGAGAGGCCGCCTTTTTCAGAGAATTCGAGCGAGTGCTTGCCGATGACGATCTGATCGCCTTCTTTCAGGCTGCTTTTGCGAATGCGCTGACCATTGAGAAAGGTGCCGTTGAGGCTGTTGAGGTCTTCCACAACGAAGGTGCGCTCTTCCACGGCCACGCGCAGATGGGTTCCGGAGACGGCCAGATTGTCGATGACGATCTCATTGCCCGGCGCACGCCCAACCGTCATGGCCGACTTCTGAATTGGGTATTCCCTCAGAACCTTCGATTCGTATTTGAGGATTAGCGTCGCCATCTCTGTTAACCTCTCATTGCTTTTCCAAGCCCAGCCATTTCCTCCACCCGCTGCTAGGCGATGGCATCATCCGCACGACAATCACGGTGGTATTGTCCTCGCCGCCTTTGTCATTGGCAAGCTCTACCAGCTTGTCGGCGGCCTGCTGCGGATTGGTGATCTGCGCCAGCACGGCGGAAATCTGCTGCTCGGTTACCATGCGCGTCAGTCCATCAGAGCAGAACAGCAATTGATCGCCCGCTCCAATCCACAGTTCGTCGAGGTCCACCTGCACCGTAGGCTCGGCGCCGAGGGCGCGCAAGATGACGTTGGCCAGGTCGGACTCCTCGGCCTGTTCCACGCTCATCAATCCCTGCCGTACCTGCTCCATCACCAGAGAATGGTCCTGCGTGAGCTGCTGCAACTGCCGTCCGCGGAAAAGGTAGATGCGGCTGTCGCCCACGTGAGCGATGCTGAGAATATTTTCTCGAATCTGCCCAGCCACCACGGTCGCACCCATTCCGGCGGTGCTCGCATCTTTCATGGCATGTCCGTAAATGACCTCATTCGAAATCCGCACGGCGCTGGCCAGACGATTGGTTAATGGCGTGAATTCTTCGCGGTACTCACCAAAGATATCGGTCCGGGAGTTTTTGTGCTGATGGCGGCAATGCTCAATAATTGATTCCACGCCCATGCGACTGGCCACTTCTCCGGCAGCCTGACCGCCCATGCCGTCGCAGAGCACAAAGAGGTTGACCGGAAGCTCCACCGCATAGTGGTCTTCGTTATTGGTCCTTATTAGACCCACATCTGATCTTGAACCGACCGCTATCCGCAAACAGCCCCCACGCGCGGCGCCAGGTTCCATATGCCCGGCACATGCCACACGCCAATCCTAGCCGACAAAACTCTACCCGCTGCAGAAAATATTCGGTACTACCAATGCTGGTGGAAGTTTCACCACTCATTAGCTATCGGCCAGCGACTACCAGTTTGCCATTTTCACGTACCGATTTACCGCAGCTTTGCCGTACTTGATTGTGTACACGAGCAAAGGTTCTGGGTAGCAGGTTGGATCAAAAATGCGGCTGAGTATGGTCGCTGGGTAGGGCGTAATTTGGATGTTCGCAATCCTCGGGTGGGGCTACATCTGCACGACGGATTGGATGCCGGAGATCTCGAAGCGTTTGCGGCAGCGGGGGTTGGAGCAACCCATCATGTCGTCCTTGCGGACTTTGTAGGATTGAAACTTGGCGAACCGGGCGCGATCCCTTTCATCGGCGCGTGGCGGTAGTTGTGTCCGTTTCGTGCGCACGGCCCAGCGCAGATGATACTCGGCCTGCTGACGGCAACTGGGGCAGTTCAGCGTGGCCGGGTAACTCTCTTCGGTCTCGGTGTAGAAATCGCGTTCTTCCATAAAAATAAATGACGAGTGGCTAGTAACGAATGGAACAGTGGAAACTATGAGTGACTTGCGCTGACTCATTACTCATCACGAATCAAGCGGCGCTGTTTTAAGCCAAGTCCATAAGCCCGGCCCTTAAGACAGGGCCTTAAGACAGCACCACGCCGACTTCGGTTCCTTTCCCGGTGCCGACGGCTTGTGCCGCGGAGGCACGATTCGAGGCGATCTCAATGAAGCCCGCGCTGCCGACAATGGCGAACACCTCGCCTTGGGCGCCCTCGGCGTAGGCCTGCCTGACCTGCGTAACTTCACACTTGCCGACCACAATCTTGAACGGCTTCGGATCGAGTCCAAAGATCTCCGGTACATCGGCGGGAGTGAGGTTGGTGCGCAGCGTCCCAAAGCGATCCACGTGGATGATCACACCTTTGACCAGCTTTTCGTTCAGGCGCTTGGGCGTGGGAGGCGCGTAACGAACGTGATCGGTGATGGGCTCGCCAAACTTCTCCGTTTCCACGCGACGGCTCAGCCAGCCCGCCACCGGCGCAAAGATATCGCGGCCATGAAATGTGTTGCTCACTGGTTCCAGATAGTAGTGAGTCGAAGTAATCGCCCGCACGGTAATGCCTTCTTCTTTGGCGAGAACCACGGAGAGTACGCCGTTATCGGGGCAGATGAAATGGTAGCGCCCAGCCGTTACCAGCAAGGGACGCCGCGGGGTGCCTACGCCGGGATCGACCACAATCAGGTGAATAGTGCGCGGCGGAAAATAACTGTATGCCTGAGCCACCGCGTAGGCGGCCTCCATTACGTCATAGGCGCGGATGTCGTGGGTGATGTCCACCAGCTCGGCTTCCGGATTGACGTTGAGGATGGCGCCCTTCATGATCCCCACATAGGGATCGCTGGTGCCGAAATCCGTGGTGAGTGTAACGATGCTGCGAGACAAGAGCACCTTTCCCTTCTGGCCTGAGAACGCGGACTATTTTCGCGAGGATCAATCGCGAGTCAACTCGTGGAGTGAACGCCTCGTCGTGCTTAACCTATTGCCCGGTAGTCAGCTTTCCCCGGCCTTCCCCAAGAGTCTGAAGCCGATCCTGCCCGCTACCGGCGTCTTCTTAGTGAAATTATCGGAGCGGTGCAGGGAAGTCAAGCCGACGCGCTCCGATTGTTTGCAATGATGGACGCCCGGCGGGAGAATCACAAGCCGGTTGCCGATACCGGGAAGATTTACTTATTATGGATTGGCACCACCGGTATACCACATGGGAGAAAGACATTGACTGTGTCCACTAGGAAGCCGGTGATTGCCGGAAACTGGAAAATGTACAAAACCATCGCCGAAGCCGAGGCGTTCTTCGCCGAGCTGGCTCCGCTGGTGCGGGACGTTGTGCGTGATGGGGAGCATTGCGAGATGGTCATCGCGCCTCCGTTCACCGCGCTCGGCCGTGTCGTGCAGGCGGCGCGGGCGGCGCATGTTGAGATCAGCGCGCAGGACCTTCACTGGGCGGCGCAGGGGGCGTTCACCGGCGAGGTCTCCGCTGCCATGCTGGTCGAGGCGGGATGCACATTCACGCTGATTGGCCACTCCGAGCGCCGGCAATTCTTCGGCGAAACCGACGAAACAGTGAATAAAAAATGCCGTGCCGCGCTGGCCGCCGGACTGTGTCCCATTGTTTGTGTGGGCGAAACGCTGGCCGAGCGCGAGGCTGGCGAGACCGAGGCGGTACTGACCAAACAGCTCGCCGGAGGCTTGGCCGGGTTGACCGAACTCCAATTCTCTCCTATCATTGTGGCTTACGAGCCGGTATGGGCCATCGGCACGGGCCGAACCGCGACGCCGGACATGGCGCAGGCAGCACATGCGTTCATCCGGCAGCGGGTGGCCGCGCAGGTAGCCGCGTCGGCGGCGGACAGCGTGCGGATTCTGTATGGCGGCAGCGTCAAGCCGGACAACATTCGCGGTTTGATGGCACAGCCGGACATCGACGGCGGCTTGGTGGGCGGCGCCAGTCTGGAAGCGAAATCCTTCGCCGCGCTGGTACATTATAAATAGTGAGCAAAAGCTAGAAAGAGATTAAGATGATCGCTTTATTAACCACCATCCATATTTTAACGGCCATCGTGCTGGTCCTGTCCGTCCTGCTGCAGAGCGCTAAAGGCTCTGACGTGGCGGGGGCCTTCGGCGGGATGGGCAGTCAGGCGGCCTTCGGACCGCGAGGTACGGCGACGTTTCTGTCTAAAGCCACCATCGTGATGGCGGCGGTGTTCGTGATCACCTCGGTTTCGCTGGTGCGTCTCGGCAGCGACACGGTTGGCGGCGGAGATTCCGTGTTGAGCGAAGAGCCCACCGCGCCAGCCGCGGCATCTGCCCCGGCAACTCCCATACCGGCTGGAGCGATTCCAACACCTACGGCGACCGTCTCCACAGGGTCCGCCGATGGCAGCCCTGCGCAAACAGCGCCAGTAGTTCAGAGTATAAAAATTGTGAATCCTCCTGGGGCGCCTCCTGCTCCAACTCTTACCTCCGTTCCGAAAAGCGGGCAGTAGCACGGAAGAATCATCACGTAAACGCCCGTCTTCCTATGGATTTGCGTTACAGGGCAGGCCGGAGAATGGCCGGATTGGGGAAAGTGCCGGTCAGGATGCCGGATGAGTCGCACAAAGTTTTCCCTTCGCGGGAGTGGTGGAATTGGCAGACACACCATCTTGAGGGGGTGGCGCCGCGAGGCGTGGGGGTTCAAATCCCCCCTCCCGCACCAAATTTGAGTTGATATTACGTCGTCTGAGGTTCGCAACCGTCATCCTCAGTTTTTTCAGAGAGTGGCGGGAACCGTTTTTTTTCTTTGTTTTTTGATTGTATGCCAAGCCGCTAGTTTAGGCGCGTGTACTTTTACAGTCGCCAGCAGCAGCGGAACCAGCTATACTGAATGTTTCGGGTCAATCGGGCGGGAAAAACTGTGCCGCCCTTCGCCCTCCAGGCCAATTTGTAGAAACGAGCAAGAATCATGCCCAAGAGAACTTTTCAACCTAACCGCAGGAAGCGCGCCAAGACGCACGGGTTTCGTATCCGCATGCGGACCCCGGGCGGCAGGAAAGTCCTGGCGCGGCGGCGCGCGCAGGGCCGTAAGCGCCTGACGGTTTCCGACCCCAAGAGCACCTAGTGCTTGCGTAATGCTGTCCCTGCGTGTTTCCTGTAGTTGATGATGGGAATCACCTTGGCATACCGGCTTGGGGCAGACGAACGTGGAGCGGCCAACTCGCTTGAATCATCCTATGCCCTCCGCAAATCCCGGCCCACAGGCAGCGCCACGGCCAACCCCAGGGATGGCCAGTGGTGTTTCCGTGGTTTTTCCAGCGGCGGCTCATTTGACGCGCACAGCCGACTATCGCCGTGTATATGACCACGGCACCCGGCGGCAATATGGCTGGTTGATGGCCTTCATCCTAAAAACGGGAAGTCCGGTCAGCCGCGTGGGCCTCACGCTTCCCAGCCGCTTCGGGAACGCCGTGAAACGCAATCGGATGAAGCGCCGCTTGCGCCACGGTATTGCCGCTTGCATGAATGACTTGCCCGCGGGCTGGGACATCGTGCTGCATCCGCGCACGGCCGGGTTGACCTTGGATTTTGACGAGCTGATAACCACGCTGAGGCGTTTATTTTCATACTGCGCGAAGACCGCGCCATTCGCGTCCTCGGTGGGGCGCCCGGCAGCCGATGCAAAATGATTGACTGGCTGTCGTTCGCGCTCAGTCTTTGGTTTGCTGGGTTGCACGTAGGCATATGAAAATGCTGAAGACCTTGATCCTCGCGGCACTGAAGTTTTACAAGGGCGCGCTGTCGCAGACGATGTTCGCGGCCTGCAAGTATCATCCGACCTGCTCGTGCTACGCGATGGATGCCGTGGAGAAGTACGGCCCGGCGAAAGGCTTGTGGATGGCCGCTGGCCGCGTACTGCGCTGCCGTCCGTTTCATCCCGGCGGATTTGATCCGGTGGTTTAGCAGATCATTCAAACTCATGGCTAAAAAAGAACTCAGTCCCGAGATGCGTGTTGTCCTGGCGTTCGGGCTTTCGCTGCTCATCCTGTTGATCTCGCGGCCGCTGCTGGTGCGCGATACTCCTCCCGAGGAGAAGCCGGCGACGACGGCGGAAAGCGCGACGACGGAGATCCCCGCAACCACGCCGGAAGCTTCTCCCGAACCCGCTTCGTCATCCGCTTCCACATTGCCACCCGGCACCCTGAAGCAAGGGGAGCGTGAAGAGACCATCACCGTGGTGGGCGATCTCTATCGCGTCGAGTTCTCCACGCGTGGTGGCGCGGTGAAAAGCTGGAAGCTCAACAATTTCAAGGATGAAGAAAAGAATCAGCTCGACCTGGTCAGCGAAGCCGCCGCCAAGTTCGGCGATCCGCTCAGCCTGTGGGTCTCCGACGCCGGCGTCCGCCAGGAGGCCGGTCGCGCGATCTATCTGGCGACCTCGTCCAAAGGCTCGGCGCAGGGCGAACTGAAAGCTCCGGTCACGCTGACCTTTGAGTTTGCCAACCAGCGGCTCGCCGTGCGCAAACAGTTCACCTTCGCGCCGGACAGTTATGTGGTGGGCGTTGAATCAGAAGTCTCCATTGGCGGCACCCCGCAGGCCCACCAAATTGCATGGCCGGGCAGCTTCGGCGATTCTCACGACATTCAGGTAACCGGAATTCAGGCCGCGGTGGCTTACCTGGAGAATGAAAAAGTCGTCCACGTGCTTCCGAAAAATGTGGAGGGTGAAGAAAAGTCTGTAATAGGCGCGTTTCCCTTCGCAGCTATTCAGGACCACTTCTTTACAGCGGCGTTTCTTCCTAACCAGGCCAACCAGGACGGACAGAGAAGTCTGCGCGTCAGCGCGCTGAAGAGCGAGATCAAGCTACCCACGCGCGAAGACCCGGTTCCCGCCGTAGGATTAGCCGTGGGCAACGGTGCCGGCGCGGCGAACCGCTTGCGGCTGTTTGTCGGTCCCAAGGATTCGCGCATTCTGCCGGGAGTTGATGCGTCCCTCGGTCCCCTGATCGACTACGGGTGGTTCACGGTGATCGCCAAGCCGCTTTATCTGGGGCTGCGCTGGATACACGACAACATCGTGGCCAATTACGGCTGGGCCATTATCCTGTTTACCGTGGTCATCAATTTGTTGATGATCCCGCTGAAGCTCTCCAGCCTGCGCTCGGCGCGCAAGATGCAGTTGATTGCGCCGCAGTTGCGCGCGATTCAGGACAAGTACAAGAACCTCAAGATGAAGGATCCCAAGCGCCAGCAGATGTCGCAGGAGACCATGCAGCTTTACCAGAAGCATGGCGTGAATCCTGTGGGCGGATGCCTGCCCATGCTGATCCAACTGCCCTTCCTGATCGGCTTCTATAATGTGCTGCGCTCCAGCATTGAGATGCGCCACGCCGCGTGGATCGCGCCCTGGATCACCGATCTGTCCGCACCGGAGGACATGGCCATCCGTTTGCTGCCGCTGTTGATGTGCGGAACGCAATTCGCCCTGCAAAAGCTGACACCGACCCCGGCCGCCGATCCCATGCAGCAGAAGATCATGATGTTCATGCCCGTGATGATGCTGTTCTTTTTCTGGAGCATGTCCACCGGATTGGTGCTTTACTGGACTACGGGAAACCTGGTGGGAATCGCTCAACAGACTTACTTCAACCGTACAGAACTAAAGAGCGAGATCGAGGCCAAGCAGGCCGCCAAGAAAAAGCGAGGAACTTAAATAGTAGAACCAGAGTTAGAAACCAAGTTTGAAAACAGGTTAAATTTCATGACCATGTTGGACCTTTCCGTCGCTGTTCCCCTCCTGGATGAATTTCTTGAAAAGATGGCCAAGGCCGCGCGCCTCGACTTGCGCTTCCGTGTGCAGGCCGCAGCTGTACCTGCCATAGAGTCGGCTCCCGCGTCGTCACCTGTGTCGTTGCAGGCGTTGGGCGCGCCGCAGATTTTGGTCGAGTGCGATGGCCCGGACACGGACATTCTGCTCGGACGCGGCGGAGAGTTGCTGGACGCCTTCGAGCATATGGCCGCGAAAGTTTTGCGCCTGCACTCCGATCAGCAGAGTTTGGTCTCCTTCGATAGCCGTGATTTTCGCGCTCTGCGCGCCGCGGAACTCCGCCTCATGGCGGAGGCCGCCGCGGAACAAGTCGAGCGCTCTGGCACGCCCTTCGAGTTGAATCCCATGAACTCGCGCGACCGCCGCATCGTCCACCTCGCCCTGAAGGGCCGCCCCAGCGTGCGCAGCGAAAGCGACGGCGCCGGCGCACACCGCCGCATCATAATCTTCCCGCAAAAATCAAATTAGATAATTTTATCCGCCTGGCGTGACAGAGCCGCGACCGGAAGGGAGCGGTGGGCGGGTCTATTGAAATGTATCCGTAGCCGGATACTACGCCGGACGGTTTTGCTGGCCGCGCATCCAATACGCAGGATGGCTTCCCCCGTCCGCTCCCTAACGGTCGCGGCTCTGTCGCGCGGCCCTGTTACGTTAGGCGGTGAATCTGATGGGCCCAGTCCATGGCCGTTAGATAGCTCTCCGGAATCACCCGGCTATCAATGCCGAGAATGCTGGCCAACTCTTCCGAACGATCCCAATCAGCGCGTTCATAGGTGTCCACCATTTGCAGAACATCGTTAAAAGGCGATTCCGTGCCTGCGAGCGCCTCCTTGATGTCCGCGGCCACGGGGAGTTGCGAGAGAACCTCGATCATCGGTTGATCGAGAATGGCGTCGAGGCGGCTGAATAGACCGAGCAGGAACAGGTCGCCTTCGCGGTTCTTCATGCCGAGCTTGGGTGCCATTGATTCACACCAGGACGCGCGCAGCAGGCAGGAAATCAGCAGCTCCTCCGGCTTGTCCTTGCCCATCGAGGCCAGGGCCAGCAAGGTAACCCAGCGCTTTAGTTTCTGCTCGCCCAGCAGCGCAATGGCGTGGCGGATCGAACGGATCTCTCCCCTGAACCCAAAGACCGGCGAGTTGAGGTAGCGCAGCAGCTTGTAGCACAGCGCCATCTCCGCTTTGATGATGCGCTCCAGTTCGCGCGCGTCCAGATGGGGCCGGTAAATGGCGTGCAACAGGCGCAGGTAATTCCACTTGAAGGCTGGAATATCGCGCCGCGCGATCATCTCCGGCTTGCTGAAAAAATATCCCTGAAATAGTCCATAGCCCAGCCGGGCCAGCCGCTCGAACGTGGCGTAGTCCTCCACTTTTTCCGCCAACAGCGTGATGCCGCGTGGCGCATATCGCCGGACCATCTCCATCTGCTCACGTTCGCCCAGTGCGGGAAGGTCTACCTTGATGATGTCGATCAGGTCCGGGAACTGGGCTGGCCGACTGCAATCGGTTACGTCATCAAGCGCCAGCATGTAGCCGGCCTGCTTCATGCGCCGGCAGGCAGCCAGCACGGCGGCGGAGGCCGGAATGTCCTCGATGATCTCAATCACCAGCTTGTCGGAGGGGATGAACGCTTCCACGCCGCTGGTGAGCAGTTCACGCGGAAAATTAATGAACGCTTTGTGATCCCCGGTCAGGCGCTCCAAGCCATGCAGCAGCGCACTGTCGGCGATTACGTTGCAGGAAGCCGCGGCGGGATCGGAGGAGTCGAAGAAATTCTTGCTGCTGGAGCGGAACAGCAATTCATAGCCAAATAAATTTTTCTGGGCGTCGAAGATCGGCTGGCGCGCCACATATTTTGTTTCCGCCAGGACCGCCTCTGGCGGCGGGGCGGGTAGTAATCGTGATGTTCGACTGGTTGGCAACAGAGTGACCATCTGCAAATTCTTCTCCGGGAACCTGCATCGGCCAGAACGGGTGCGCGCTTGAGAGCGAACCGAGCCGCGACCGAAAGGGAGCGGTCACTCAGAAAGTCAGCGGCCTCTAGGAATGGTCCCCCAGTTGCAATGGTTATTGCGGTCATGACGGGAGTCACATAACGACGTTGCGAAAATCTGCAAGCGACCGGGTAGATTTTTCATCTCCGAAATTTGCTGGCCGGAAATTTAATGGCGCGTGAACTCCCGCCGATAGGGTCCGGTAGGTTGGATCAAATTCAGCAGCGTGATCGGCAGGCGCGTCCGCGCAAAAGAGGATTGGAATCATGGGTGAATTCGATGGCGTCATACAGGAATTTCTCGTCGAGAGTTACGAAAATCTCGACCAGCTCGACCGCGATTTCATCGTGCTCGAAAGCCATCCCGAGGACCGCGACAAACTGGCCAGCATCTTCCGCACTATTCACACCATCAAGGGGACCTGCGGATTCTTAGGATTCTCCAAGCTGGAAAAAGTTACCCACTCCGGCGAAAATTTGCTCGGCCTGCTGCGCGACGGCAAGATTCACTTGACCACCGAAATCACCACCGCGCTGCTGGCCATGGTGGATGCCGTGCGCGAACTGCTGGCGCGCATTGAAAAGTCCAACGAGGAAGGCGACGGCGATTACTCCACGGTGATCCGCGCGCTGGACGCGCTGCAAACGGGCGCCGCCGCCGTTCCCCCAGAACCAAAGCCCGCGCCCAGCCAGACATCAGTTCAGCCGACGACCGCCGCCGCCGTTCCCGCGTCGGCCACAATACAGGAAGACGAAACATCTGTTTCCTCTGCGTCTTCCGCCCCCTCTGCTTCATCTGCCTCCTCTGCCTCCGACAACCGCCAGCCCGCCGTGGCCGACTCCTCCATCCGCGTGGATGTGAGCGTGCTCGACCGGCTGATGAACTTGGTGGGCGAGCTGGTGCTGGCGCGCAACCAGATACTGCAATTCAACGCCGCCCGAAAGGACGCGCTGGACGCCTCCTTCACTTACACCACGCAGCGGCTGAACCTGATCACCACCGAGCTGCAGGAAGGCGTGATGAAGACGCGCATGCAGCCCATCAAGAATATCTGGCAGAAATTTCCGCGCGTGGTGCGCGACCTGGCCATGGCCTGCGGCAAGCGCGTGCGCATCGAGATGGAAGGCGAGGACACCGAACTCGACAAGACGCTGATCGAGGCCATCAAAGACCCGCTCACGCATCTGGTGCGCAACTCGGTGGATCACGGCCTGGAGCGTCCCGATGTCCGCGCCGCCAACGGCAAGCCCGCCGAGGGCCGCCTGCTGCTGCGCGCTTATCACGAGGGCGGGCAGGTGAACATCGAGATCAGCGACGATGGCGGCGGCATCAATCTGGACGCCGTCAAGCGCAAGGCCATCCAGAATGGCGTGATCAACGCCGCGCAGGCCGACCGCATCAGCGAGCGCGAGCAGTTGAACCTCATTTTCCTCCCCGGCTTTTCCACCGCCGAAAAAGTCACCAACGTCTCGGGGCGCGGCGTGGGCATGGACGTGGTCAAGACCAACGTCGAGAAGATCGGCGGCACCATCGACCTGCAATCCACCGCCGGTCGCGGCACCACGGTGAAGATGAAGATTCCGCTCACTCTGGCCATCATTCCTGCGCTGATCGTCAACAGCGGCACCGACCGCTTCGCCATCCCGCAGGTGAGCCTGCTGGAACTGGTGCGGCTGGAGGCCGACGAAGCGCGCCAATCGATCGAGATGATTCACTCGACGCCGGTCTACCGTCTGCGCGGCAAGCTGCTGCCCATCGTGCATCTCGGGCGCGAGCTGGGCGTGGCCGGCAACGGTCACTTCCTGGAGCATCTCGGCGACGAAGCCAGGGTATGCACTTTCCACCATATCAACTAGCTCATTGCTATCAAGATCTGGAAGAATCTGGTCAACCAGAAGTACTTGATGACAATTTGCGCCGAGCGCGGCGAGCGCGCTCGCTCCTCCGCTGACGCTCTCGAATTGGCCGGCAGGAATCCTCTGTCTTGCGATCCATTCTTGAAAGGCGGAGTTTCCCGATGCCACCAATATGGATATTTTTGAATCCGCTGAGTAAAGATAAGAATGCTCTTCCAGGAGCATTTGCTGTTGGTCCATGTATATCCTCGTGGGCAATAGAAACTTGTTACGCTTTTTCCGCTGTTGAAGCGGCTAGTGTTTTTTTTCAATTATTTTATGATGCGCGGATTTCTGGAGCATTCGACAGCATCGGCGAAAAATGAGCCCCAACAGTTCCCAACTGATAACCACATCCACGAATGGTGTGGATTAGGCGGCGGTCTTTGCGGTCCCCAATCTTCTTACGCAAATAATTAATGTATACATCCACAATATTTGTCATGGCATCCACCGATGAGTCGGCAATAATTTTCCCAGGTAATCCGGGAGCATCATGAGATATCCGATTGAAGTCGCTCCCCATGGCGTCTCCAATGGCGTTACCCGATGAACCCCAAACGCGATTCATTATCATGGTGCGTGAAACCAGCCGGCCGGAATTCTGCATAAGAAATTCGAGTAGGTGAAACTCTTTCGGGGTTAATTCGATGGACCGGCCATCCCGCAGGACCCTCCGTTCCATGCGGTTCATTTCAAGGTCTTCTACTTGCAGTAGCGCTGCTGGCGGTCGGGCCTGACGGCGCAAGAGAGCCCGGATTCGGGCGGAAAATTCGAAGTAAGAAAATGGCTTAGCCACGAAATCGTCCGCGCCAGAGTCGAGCGCGCCAACGCGATCCTCCACGGTTGTGCGCGAGGATAGTGTCAGAATCGATAAACTCTCGCGGGTCAATCGTATATCCCGCAAGAGTGCATGCTCGCTTCGGTCCGCTTTTGATCCCACCAGCATGTCCAAATCGAGAATGATAAGATTGCAATCCACTCTAAGCACTGCGGGCATTATTAGAGAGCGCTCACCAACCACATGGACAGAGTGATTTTCGGCTTCCAAACCTTTGCGCAAAAAAGTGGCAAGCGCGGCGTCGTTTTGTGCGACCAGAACAGTCATTCGATTTTTCCCCGGTTCTATTGCTTGGTCTTAATTGCTTATCCACTCAACTTCGATGGTGTACTTACGCCAGACGGTAGCGATCTCAACAACCGCTTGCGATATTCAGATGGACTCAACGGACTCATCCTTATCGGGCTTTCTGACGATGGAAAAGAGAGGATCCCGGATGGAATATTTTTTAATCGCGGAATAACAAGATTAGAGGCGCGCCATCGCAAATGGCGCTTCACGTGCAGGTGTGAAATTGTGTTGAAATCTTCGGAGTCAAGTCCCGGGATGTTGTCCCTCAGTTTGGGTGTCGGGATCCATCCTTCAAAAGACAGGTGGTCATCGAATGACGCTGCAAACCCATTCGCCTGTGCGAGAACAACGAGCCATAACTGCAAAGCGTATGGAACCTGACTTCAGAAACAGCGAATATGCGGAGCGTATCTATGAGGACTTGATAATTCTCAAGACGATCATTCGATGCGCCCCATGCGGATTAGTTCAGTTCCAAACGAGATCTGGGTTTTGTCGCCGGTGCGACCAGCCCCTGATCCAGGCTCAAATTGAGGAATCTGGCAGACCATTCAGTCAAGATGAGGTTGAGCCAAAGCATTTAAAAACGGAGACCATATGCCGCAGAAAGGATCATTCTCACAAAAGCCGCAACGAGTATTCCTCTGCCCTGCGCCGGGCCGTTGCGCGCCAAACGCGCGAGTGCCGGCAGCGTCTGGGGTTTTCTCAGGCCTTGCTGGCCCGGAAGCTTGGCATCCCGCGCAGCTACTTATCACGAGTTGAAAATGAATACCTACTCCCCGGTCCTGTAATGCTGGCGCATATTGCGAAAACTTTGCGGGTTGACTTGACATACTTCTGGGCCGGATTCGAAGCCTACTCCACTTCAAATTAGAATACAGCAACCGAGGAACTCTTGAGACTGGGAAGCCAGCTCACAGTCTCAAGGTTGCGATCCGTAGTCCAAGCCGCAAGCGAAATGGCCGCAGTATCCAGAAGTGGAGCCTCCAATCAACTTCCCAGCATGACTTAAGAAGAATGGCTGAGATCCTAATTTCTCCTTCGTCGCTGTTTGGAATGCCCGCAAGTCCTCACCCGAGAACCGCTGGACTCCTTGCAAGGTTAAAGTTGGCAACCACCTATTATTGAAGCCGCACGAGCCTCTCCAGGCCTGTCCAGATCGCGCGCAGCTATCCTTTACATCCAAATATTCCCCAAAGTCTGCAACTTCACGGCCTGATCAAGAAGTCCGCGAGCAAGTCGCTCCGTTTTGGTTGCGCATTGCTGGACTTTGAAAATTGTGGAAGATGGATAAAATTCTTGAAACCAAAATCCATTTGGCGAAACCGCTATTGTTAACAGAAACGGGGAATCGGCTTGCCCCAGAGGCTCGACTCATGCAAAATGGGCGAGCAGCAAAGAGGGCCAGCAAATTTTTACTTTACAGGCCATAGTTCTGCATGATATTAACCTAAGTCTATTTCGCTTCAAGCTAGGTGTGCAGAATGGGTGCCCAGCTTCCAGTGGACTGGCTGCGGCAGGGAGTGGAATTTTTAAGAATTTGCCCAGGTGGCGAAGTTCCAGAGCAGCTGAAATATTTCTTGAAGAGAACGGTGTGAACGAGAGTCCGCGTTACCTGCGGTGTAAATTGGTAGTAAATTAATGGTTGATCTTTACGCTGATCAGGTGGACACTTAGAAGATTTTTGGGTAAGGGGGAAGAGGAACCATGGCACGAAAGAGAAAAAGCCACAGTTGGACGATTGCCAAAATTTTGATTGGTATAGTCCTGGCCGTCGTAGCATATTTGGGCTTGACCTACGGTTCGCTGCTCAAGGAGATGGAGGCGGCATCGCAGGACTACTCGCGGGGAGATATGGAGGCGGCCCTCAAGCGCTACGAAACGGTTGAGGAGAAGCTGCGCAGCTTCAAAGCGCTTCGCGTGATACCGGCAGGCGACAGGCACAACTTGTTCCTGAATCAGGCGCGCATGCTGTACAACATGAAGCAGCTCAACGATGCCGGCGAGCGTTTGGAAAAGGAAAACGAGATCTCCGGAATCACCACCGACAGCCGCTTCTTCCTGCTCCGCGGCAACATCAATTTCAAAAAGGCCGTTGCCACCTATCAGCAATCCGCCAAGAAGGACGCGAACCTGCTTGAGGAAAATTTGCTGGGCGCCGAGGACAGCATCCGGGAATCTTTGCAGATGGAGCCGGGTGATTGGGACGCCAAGTTCAACTACGAGTTTATTAACAATGTTCGCAAGATGCTCTCCAGCAAGGATTCCGAGAAGGTTAAGCTGCTGATGGAAGAAGAAGCCAAGCCGCAGACCAAGGAACTCCCGCCGGAGCTTGCGGGATAACTTCCAGATGGGAATATAGCGGAATTGCCGGGCCGGGAGCATTCAGATACTCCTGATCGTACCGTGCAAGCAATAGAGACAGATTGCCCCATGCAACAGGCAGTCTTAGCTGCCCATTAAAAATTTGAACCTGAGACCGGTTAACTTCAACAATGCCCGAGTTTGTTTATCCAAATTATTTGTGGCTGCTGCTGGGAATCCCGGCAGTGATGCTCTTTTGGTTCATCGGCTTGATGTACCACAGAGTGATGCGCCGCCGCTTCGGCAACCTGGACAATATGCGCGGCATTTCGCGGATATCCTGGGCTGGGCGCGGCTGGATGCGCGGATTCTTGTTCGCACTATCGTTAGTCTGCATGATCATCGGGTTGGCCTATCCGCAGATACTGGCCCGCGACCTGCGTCCACTCCCGATGCCTACGGACGTGATTTTCATGCTGGACGTATCTCCGTCCATGTATGCCAAGGACATGGACCCGAACCGCCTGGGGCATGCAGAAAAAATTATCCAGCAGTTCATCATGCGGAAGCAGCCGCAGGATCGATATGCGTTGGTTACCTACAACTTCAACAGCGTCATACTTTCCTATCTGACGCGTGACCCAGAAGGCGTGCTGCTCTATTTTGATTTTCTGAACCAGACCGAAGAGCCGACGTGGGGTTCCAATATGGGCGCGGCTCTGGTGAGCGCGCTGCGCGTGATTCAGGCTGATGAGATCACCTTCCCGGAAGAAGCCAAGAAGCGCCGACGGATTTTGGTGATGGTCTCCGATGGCGACGACAATATTGGCCAATGGGGCGCGGTAATGCCTGAAATTGCGCGCCGGCGCTTGAAGGTTTACTCATTCGGGTTGGGCACAGCCAACGGCGCTCATGTGCCGCATATGTTGAATAATGGCGAAATCGTGAAGTATGTTACGACTGCGGCGGGTGAGCGCATCCTGACCCGCGCGCAGGCACGCACCATGCGCGATCTTTCCGAGCGTACCGGCGCGCGTTTCTTCCGCGGTGAAGATCAGCGGCAGGTCAACGATGCCATGGAAGAAATTTTGGTAAGTGGCAGGCCGGTGGCTGGCTATGAGGCCAACCCGATCCGGCGCGATTTGTTTACACATTTTCTAACGGCAGCCCTCGCCCTGATGGCCGCCGCGATATTTCTGTAAGGAAGCCCGACGGGGCGGAGCGCTGCGCAAATCGAATCTGGCGCAGGGTTTAGTGAGGAGGAACTTTGGCAGTAGTTACCCAAGTACAGACGACTGAACAGGCCTGGGAGGTCATCCACGCCATTGAAGCGCAGGTCCAGCGCGTAGTCGTTGGGCAGGAAGATCTGATCCGAAAAATCTTGATTGGCCTGTTCGGCCGCATCCCGTATTCGTTCAAGAAGGGCGAAGGCGAGATGGCCGGCTCGGGCCATATCCTGCTGGAAGGCGTCCCCGGACTGGCCAAGACGCTGCTGGTCTCCGCCGTGGCCAGCACCTTTCACGCCAAGTTTTCTCGAATTCAGTTCACGCCCGACATGCTCCCCGCCGACATTCTGGGTACCCGCATCTTTGACGCAAGAACCGCCGAGTTCCGGACACAGAAAGGTCCGATCTTCGCCAACATCGTCCTGGCTGACGAAATCAACCGCGCTCCGCAGAAGACCCAAAGCGCGTTGCTTGAAGTCATGCAGGAGCGCCAGGTAACCATCTCCGAGACCACCTATCCAATGGACGATCCGTTCTGGGTATTGGCGACTCAGAACCCGGTCGAACAGGAAGGCGTCTTCAGTCTGCCGGAAGCGCAGCTCGACCGCTTCGCCATGATGATCCGCGTGGTTTATCCGACGCCAGAATATGAATTCAAGATGCTGACCTCCAAGCTTGAGGAATTGAGACTGGAAGCTGTTGCGGAACCCGCCACGGTGGTTCAGATTCGCCAGCTTGCCAGCAAGGTGCATGTGGACGACAAGGTCCGCCGCTACATCGTGGCCGTCGGCCAGGCCACTCGCAGCACCAATGCGGATTGCCTGCCGATCGTGAAGGAGATGATTCAGTACGGCGTCTCTCCGCGTTCCTACCAGCATTTGCTGGCCATGGCGCGCTCCGCGGCGTTCTTCCGCGGCAGGGACTATGTATCGCCCTCAGACGTTAAATACATCGCCACCGATGTGCTGCACCACAGAATGACACGCACCATCCGCGCTGAAGTGGAAGGCGTGAGTACGGACGAAGTCGTCGCGGAAGTGCTGCGCCGGACATCCATCCCATAGGGGATTCCATAAAGGGAGAAGTTGGTTGCTACCTCCGGAGATTGCTAAAGAACTCGCGTACCTTGAGATTTCGGCTTCGCGCCGAATCCGCAGTCTGCGCTTCGGCCAGAGCAGAAGCCGCATTCGCGGGTCCGGATACGAGTTCGAGAGCCACTACAAGTACCAGATCGGCGAAGATTTGCGCCGGGTGGATTGGAACGTTTCCGCGCGCATGCAGGACCTTTTCCTGAAACGGAACTTTGAAGAAAAGGAAGTGGTCGTTTTCATCGTGGCTGACGTGTCGCGGTCCATGCGTTACTCCACCGCGGAATACTCCAAGCGCATGCGCATGGTTCAGGTGGCTGCCTCGTTGGCCTTTTCCGCCACGGAAGACAACTGCCATCTGGGATTCATGGCGTTCTCTGACAAAGTGGAAGCTTACGAGCCACCCCGAAAAGGAAAAGGGCATGTTTGGCGCGTCATCGATCGGCTCTATGGCATGGAGCGCAGCAACACGGGCACAAATTGGGAAACTGCCTTGCGGTTTCTGCGCAGCCGCCTGAATCGCATGTCGATCATCTTTCTGCTCTCGGATTTTGTTGCCAGTCCGGATACTAAGGACTTGCAGGATATCCCCGATTTCAAGGCGATCGCCCGGCGGCATGATATTGTGCCCATCATTTTTGAAGATCAATTGGAGACGAAACTACCCACTGGGCATGGTCTACTGCGTTTCCGGTCGTCCGAGGGGAAGGGCGAAATGACCCTGAGTCTTTCCTCCAAGCAACGCGATCAATATGAGGCGATTGTGGAGCGGCGCAAGCAGAGTTTGCGGGATTTGTTCTTTTCGCTGGGGCTGGAATGCATGTTCCTTCCAGTGAGCGAGCCATTTATGGATCCTCTGATGGAGTTATTTGAAAGGCGGAAGAAAGTATGAACAGGATACGTCAGAATTGGATTTTTGCGATTGCCGGACTGGCGGTGGCCGTGGTGTTATTGCTGGCCGCGCCCCGGAACCTCTCGGCCTGGCAAATGGGTGGCAGTGACCACGATGCTGGCGAAGAAGAGATGCTCACCGGAGAGACCAATCAAACACGGCAGCCGCAGGGTGGTGCTCGTGGCAAGGCACCCGTGGCCCCCCTCAAGGAAATCGAGCTTACTACGCGTCTGGACCAGACGGCCGTCTGGGTTGGCGATCAGTTTCATTACGCGATCATTGTCGAGCACAAACCTACCGTCGAGTTCGTGTTGGACAACTTGAACAAAGACACCATCAACATGGACCCGCTGCGGGTTTATAACGCAAGCTACTCCGTTAGCGAACTGAAGAGTGGCAACAAACGGTTGTTCCTGGACATCACGCTGGCCAGCTTCGCCGTGGGCGAGGACAAGGTGCAGATTCCGCAGTTGACGCTGTTCTTTTTCCGCAAGGATGCGACCACAGTCAGTGCGGAAGAGAAGGCCGCTGAAAGCCTGACAGTTCCCGGTCCTATCGTCGGACTGCGCAGCACGCTAACGCCCGATGCCGCTGACTTGCGCGATGCCGTTACAGTCAATGGCTGGCCCAGGGGTCGTTGGGTGTTTGCGGGCATGGGTTGGTTTGCCTTGAGCATACTGGTGCTCGGCGTAGCGTGGGAGGGTTATGGAATGTTCAAGGCTAGTACGGGGCGCACCGGTCCTGACCCCCGTAAGGCGATGGCTGCGATTCAGCAGCGCTGGAATGACTATGTTCCCTCCGATTTCTCTGATCCTCAGAAGGTCATGGACTTCTATGGCCGCTCGTATCAGGACGTAAAAGCTTATGTTGGCCACATGATTGACGTTCACACGGAGGGCTTGACGGCGGACGAAATGAAGGAAGAACTGTCCAGCCAGTCTACCGAATCCTATCTTGCCGACAAAGTTGGTCGAGTGCTGGGCATGTGCGAAGACGTTCGCTATGGCCGCAATACCAATGGGTCAGTTGGCGATCCGTCCGGGTTTGTGTCTGATGTGCGAGATATCTTGCAGGCTGGACGGTAATTGGATTCCTTGATTCCAGCAGGCGAGTTCGGGTCAACGAAAAAGGTTTAGGAAGAAAACAGGGAATGGGCATTAGTTTCACGCATCTCGAGATTGCTCTCTACGCAATTCCTCCGCTTGTGCTGTTGTTGATCTATCGATTGCTGCGGCGGAATTACTGGAGCAATTCCCTCGTCGACATCATGAACGAGGAGATTGGTCCGCCCAATCCCGTGCTCCGTTTGCCGCGGTTGTTGGAAATCGCCGCCTTGGGATTCCTGCTGGTAGCTCTGCTCGGACCGGTCTTTCCGTTTCAGTTGAATCGCATTGAGCGCGGCGGATTGCAGATCATGTTCGTGCTGGATCTTTCGCAAAGCATGGAAGAACCGATTGGTCGCGGTGCCAATGTGGCGGCTGTTACCACCGTAAATACCTCACCTCCGCCGCAGTTCTCCAATCAGAGCACGGTAGCTCCCCCGCCTACCGTCGGCAGCAAGATGGAGGCGGTAAAGGCTAGCGCCTTGGCGTTTGTCAATAAACGCACAGGAGATGCCATCGGACTCTCCGTTTTTTCCAACAATGGCTATGTGGTCAGCCCAGCGACGTTTGATCATGAGAGCCTCATACAGTATCTGCATATGACCGGAACCCACACACTAGTCAATGAGGGGTTCACTGCTATCGGCGAAGGATTGAACTCAGCCAATCGGTATTTTGCCTTCAGCCGCCAGAAGAACCGTAAGCAGTCCAAGGGTCAGGTCATCATCTTGTTTACGGATGGCGACAACAATTACGGTCGCGATCCCATGACCGAGGTGGAGCGCGCGAAAACCGAAGGCACCAAGATTTACATGATGGGTGTGGCGCTCCAGCCAGGCGCATCACAGCAGATTGCCAATGCCGTTTACTCCACCGGTGGACAGTACTACGACGTTCGCAATCCAGGGCACCTCGAAGGCGCATTCAACCAGATCAATGATATTGAGAAGGGTATTTTCTATACTCTCCAGCTCACCGAAAATCAGCCGGCCTATTTCATCTTCGTTCTTCTGGCGCTAGGATGCCTTGCGTTAAGGCTGTTGCTGCACGCGATCCCGCAATTTGTTGACCTCAGTTAAGCCGCCTTGGCTACTACTGATGTCAACTGGCCAAAAAGGCGTCCCGATCAGGGGGAGTCAACTGTTGCACGGGCACTCCATTACCGCCCCCTGCCATTTGCTGCCTCACTCATTGCTCGCCTCTATGCAAATTCTGGACCGGCCAACTCGCGCTGGTTGGCCAAGGTTGTTTGGTCACCAGGAGAGCGCAGGCAACTCGGCATCTTGCAGAATGAATCAAACTCTTTAGAAAGGACCTTCATCAGATGATTGGCTCCCCTAGCGAAATCGCAAACAAGAGATTACCTGCCGCCATCCTGCTCGCAGTTATATCCTCGGCGAATCTATATTCGCAGGGGGCGGCGATCGCGCAACCCCCTGTGAATCCCAAGACGACGACTCGATTGACGCTGGGGAGTGCCTCTGGAATGCCCGGCTCCTCGGTTGTTGTCCCCATCTATTTCACGCCGGCCGAACAGGACGCCGTGGGACAGACAAGCCTGACTATCAGCTTTGTCAGCAAGAACCTGAAATTTTCCAAAGTCGATCTAGGGGCCGCCGCCGAGTTGAGTAATGTCGAGATCAAGACGGAAACCAAGGATGGCAAAAACGATCAGGGCCTGGAGACCACGGCGCTGACCGTGCGCGCCGTGGTTCCCGGCGAGGCAGGCAAAGCGATACCATCTGGACTGCTCGGTTATCTCTCCTTTAACATTCTGGAGACAGCGGTTCCCGCGAACATCTCGCTGCGCGCGGAGGCTTCCGCTCAGTTAGCGGGAAGCAGCAAAGCGGCTGGCGACGTTCGCGCCTTCGGTGCTCAGGTAGAAGTACTCGCCGAGGGAGAAGGCGGCATGGTGGCGTGTTTCTTTTTTACACACTAACCGACGAAGTTTACGGGAATGGCTCGGAAATAAAATACTGGACTCATTGTGAAACATCGTTATTGTAGGACAATGATTGTGGCCATGGCATGACAAGCAGATACAAAAGGACTCGAATTTTCGGAAACCCCATAGCGGCTGTGGTGTGCGCGGGATTCCTGTTCGTCATGCTTGCCGCATATTGTCAATCTGCGCAAGCTCAGCAACCATCCAATCGGGGCGCCGGGGGCAATTCACCGGTTACTCTTGCGCAATTCCGAGAAATGATCGCGAAGAATCAGCCTAAGCCGGCCAATACAAAAGTCCCCCTCCCTCCTCCCGATTACCATGCAAGCGACGAGACCTTTCTGCAAATTCTGCTGGCGCAAGCTGGTGCTGCCGCCGCTCGCCAGAGTCAGGACCGCCTTGCCGGCTGGAATCAAGCCATTCAGCTCAGGCTGGAAACCCAGAGCATCTCGTCGCTGGATGCCGAAATACTCGCACATGCTGAAAAGCAGACGGCTTCTGAAGTGGCACGGCTGGAAGCCAATCGGCGGCGCGCGATCGCGCGAGCCAACGCCGTGGCGGGACGTCCAACAGCAGAGCCTTTGCTGGCCGTCGTCGAGCCGGCCCCGCCCTCCAACGAGGATGCGCAAGGGCTTGAATTGTTCGAGAGGGATGTCGTTCCGCGCGGGCAGGAGCTGCTCAAGAAATTATTCCAATCCTACTCGGTGGGTGGCGTTTCCGTCAGCGAACTTCTCTGGCAGGAACAGCAGGCCACGCAAGTGGAAATGAATTATCGCGTGTGGGCGGTTACGACGGCATTCGAGGCTACCGTTAACGCTTCGTCTGGTGGTCGATAAGCAGTCGATAACGGGCAGGGAAGCGGAAATCCAAGCCTGGAAGGAGTAAAATCAAGGTATGAGAGTTCCGCTTGCACCATATCGCCCATTTCTTTGGTTTGGCTTGGCCGTGATTCTCAGTTTCTTGCTGTCTCTTCCCTTGGCGGCTCACGAATCCGGATTTCCTGAAAAGACGCTGAAGAGTGTCTTCCCGGAGGCAACCGGATTTACGGCGCGCAATAAATCGCTGACTGCGGCGCAGGTAAAGCGCATTGAGCAGGCTTCTGGCAGCAAGCTTCACGCCAATGATAATCCAGCCACCTTCTATGTTGCAGTCGGCAAGAGCGGCGACGGCTCGGGCGTGCTCGGCATGGTGCTTGTGGTGGACACGAATGGTCTGAAGGGCGCTATCGATATGGCGATCGGGTTGAAGAGAGATATGACCATTCACCGCGTGGTCATCGTGCTGAACAAGGACGATCCCGGTCTTGCCGCCGCCACGTTTCTGGACCAATTCAAAGGCAAGAATGCCGCCGCGCCGTTGGTGGTGGGTAAGGATATTCGATACTCCGGGGCGGCTGCGGCAGCGGAGGCGGTCGCCGCCGCAGTCCGCCGTGGGTTGCAAATATTGACCGAGGCCAGCAAGCCATAAAAGTGACCGTCGAATGAAATGTCAATGAGGATGCACGGCCAATCCCGCAGCGACTTTCCGCGAAACGCTTCACTGCGCCGAAGCGTCTGCCGCGCCTTGCTTTTATGTTTTGCCCTGCCATTGGGCGCATCGTTACTGCGCGCGCAATCCACAAACTTCCTGGGCAAGGTGGTTCATCTCCCGGATTCCAGCGCTGAAATCTTCTCGCCCGCCACGGGTCGTACGATTTCTCCCAAAGAGAAGCCTTATACAGTCGGCGACCGTGTGAAGAAGGGCGACCCCGTAGTCATCATCGAACACCGCTACAATATGCACGATCAGGCGCATATCTCCAACCAGCGTTGGGATTTGCTGAAAGTATTACTGGATACTCGCTACCGGGCGTTGGTGGCGCGTGTCGCACGCGAGCGCGGCGAGCGCCTAATGAGCTTGGGCAATCTCTCGGGCCAGCAGTTGCAGCATATGCAGGCGGAGGAGCTGGACGCCAGGGCGGAATACGAAAAAGCCCGCACTCTGATTGGTCAGCAGGACGAACAGATCGGCAATGTGTCGCCAACACGGAAGCCGCTGGCTTCGCCCATTGACGGTGAAATCGCCGAGGCGACCTTTACACAAAATCAAACGGTGAATGAGGGATTCAAGCTGTATCGCATCGTGAATCTCGCGCAGGTCGGCGTAGCGGCGCGCGTAATTGAGTCGCAGTTCCGCCCGTGGCCCATGGGTACAACGGCGGGGATACGCTTCGACAATCTGCCGGGCAAAGTTTTCACCGGCACGCTGGAAATCATTGAACCCGCAGTTGATCCGGAAACGCGCACCCGCGAATTGATCTTTCGCGTCAGCAATCCGGATGAGCTTCTCCGCTTCGGCATGATTGGCCGCGTGGAGGTGACTCAGTGAGCGTACCGCGAATGAAGTTTTCAAGTCTGTATCCACGGCTTGCGATATTCGCCACCGCCGCACTCGGCATTTGCGCGTGGATGCTCATCCCTGCATTGCTACATGCGCATGGTGAAGTCGCAGGTGGCGGCCGGCAGACCTTCGTCCAGAACGTAACCGGCGCGAACGGCAACTACCGCGTGGAGATCATGTACTCGCCATCGCTTCCTGTTGCGGGCGAGATTGCCAACGTCGAAATCAAAGCGTTCCGCCTGCTCGCGGTTCCCGATCCGCTGCTTGGCACCGAAATTCCCTTGGGGCTCCAGCCGGAAGGTTCACTCGTCGATACGCAATCGCAACGCGCCGTCGAGCCGCACCTGCCCGTTCACCCGGAGGGAGAAGCCGGAGTGTTTGGCATTGCGGAACACCAGTTCTCCAAAGCGGGGTCCTTCAATCTACACTTTACTTTCAAGACGGAAACTGGCGATGAGTTCAGCATGGATTTCCCGATCACGGTGCAGAGCAATCCAGCCAGTTTTTTCCGCCTGATGGTGAATATCGCCCTGGTGCTTCTAGTCGTTGGATTAACTGCGATCCAGTTGTGGCGTGTGCGCCAGCAGGCCGGCGAAGTGGGTGGTGCTGGGACGCGCATGGTCAGGCCAGCTCTGATCGGACTGGCTTGCCTGATCTTCGTGGTTGGGGTGATGGACCGGTTCATCCTGCCGGCCGTGCTGAATATGCGGAAGCCGGCGGTACCCACGGAAGGCAAGCAATTCGTCATTCTGAATGAAGATGGAACGTATGCCATCACGGACGCGGCGCAAAAGGAATTGGGAATTACTCTAGTGGAAGCGAAGCTGGTCTCGCTTGATCAGATTGTTCGTGCTACTGGCCACGTCGAAGCGCGGCCGGATCTCACCGCGATTGTCGAGGCTCCTCTGTGGGGACGAATCGAATTTGCGCCCAAGCCGCTGAGTCTCGGCGAAACCGTCAAGCGCGGTCAGCAGTTGGCGGTGGTAACGCTGGAGCTTTCCGCCATCGAGCGCGGCCCAATGGAAGCCAAGGACCTTGATATCAACGGCGTGCTGGCACGCGCGCGTGAGCGGCGCGATGCGGCGCAGCTTGAACTGGATCGCACGCAAAAACTGGCCGCCGCAAATCCGCTCTATGAAGCGGACGCCAAGTGGGCCAAGGAATTGCGCGACGAGGCAGTGCGCATTTTCGACGAAGTCCGTAAGCAGGACGAAGCCATGGAGGCCACCAAAAAGTTTCGCGACCCGCGCCGCACGCCCGTCGGCTCTCCCATTAATGGCATCATTGCCTCCATTAATTTCACTCCCGGAGAGCTGAATCTCAACGACGAATACAAACAGCTATTCACCATCGTGGACCCCAGCCGGGTGTGGGTGAAAACGCAGGTGTACAGCTCGGACTTGCTTACGTTGAAACGGGGACAATCGGCTTCCATCTTCCCGCCGTCCCCGGGTGCCAAGCCTATGTCGGGAACCGTCCATTGGATCGGCGACACAATCGATTCCACCAATCGGTCGGTGCCGGTCATCGTGGATGTGGTGAATGAAGGTAACGTGCTGGCGCTTGAATCTTTTGTTCGTGCAGAGTTTCGCCGGCAGCAGCGCGTGCTGGCTGTTCCCGAGCAGGCGGTCATTGATACCGGAACTGAGCGCTGGGTATATATAGTGCGGGCGGACGGAAACTTTGCCGCGCAACCGGTGGAAGTAGGGATTCGCCAAAACGGTTTTTGGCAGGTGCTGTCAGGAATCGGTGAAGGAGATCGCGTGGTGGTGAATGGCGCGGGCATGCTGGGCGCGCTGCCACGCCAGCAATCGGAGAGCGCTTCCTATGCGGTGCCGGCAGTCGCCGTACAGTAAGCCAAACTTTGAGTGTGTTGACTTGCAAATTTAGCGAACCGGAATTTTAGAAATATAGTCCATTACATGGAAATTTTCAAAGCACGATAACTCAGCAATATAAACGAGCCCGTCTCGACTCATGTTCAATCGCATAATACGCTTCTCCCTCGAACACCGCCTGTTGGTCATCTGCCTGACCGTATTGTTGCTGAGCTACGGAGGCTACGTTGTCTGGCGCGAGCTGACCGTCGACATTTTCCCCGATTTGAACCGCCCTACCGTCACCGTCTTCACCGAAGCCGAAGGATTGGCGCCCGAGGAAGTGGAAGTGCAGGTGACGCTGCCGCTCGAGTACGCACTGAACGGCGCGACGGATGTCGAGCGCATACGGTCGCAGTCCGGCGTGGGCCTGTCGCTACTATTTGTCGAGTTTGATTGGGACTCGGACATTTATCGCGACCGCCAGATCGTCGCCGAAAAACTCGAGCTGGCTCGCGACCGTCTGCCGCAGGGGTTGACGCCAGTGCTGGGGCCGATCAGCTCCATCATGGGCGAGATTCTTCTGGTCGCGCTGAAGAGTGATGACGGGAAAGTTTCGCCTCTTGAAATGCGCGAGGTGGCCGACTGGGTGATTCGCCCGCGTCTGCTTGCCGTGCCCGGCGTGTCGCAGGTAACGGTCATCGGCGGCGGAGTGAAGCAATATCAGGTGCTGGCGTCTCTCGACCGCATGCAGGAGTATGGCGTAACACTGCACGAGCTGGAAGCCGCCGTCGGTGCGTCCAACCAAAACACTTCCGGTGGATTCCTCACCGGACCGAATCGCGAGATTCTGATTCGCAACGTGGGCCGCACCAGCAGCCTCGAAGAAATTGGTCAGACCGTAGTTGCTTTCCGCAACGATCAGCCGATCCACGTCTCCGATGTGGCCCACCTGCAATTCGGCCCGCCCGCTCCGCGCGGGTCAGCCGGATTCAATGGCGGACCCGCGGTAATCCTCAGCATTTACAAGCAGCCGAACGGCGACACCATCGCCCTCACGAAGGCGCTCGAAGCCGCCATCGAATCGTTGAAGCCCGCTCTGCCAGCCGGCGTTACGCTGGATACGAATGTTTTCCGCCAGGCCGATTTCATTCAGCGCGCCATCGATAACGTGAAGGATGGTTTGGTGGAAGGCGCCGTCTTCGTTACGATTGTCCTCTTTCTGTTTCTCTGGAATTTCCGCACCACCGTGATCAACGTCATGGCCATCCCTGCGTCGTTTCTGCTGACGTTTCTGGTGATGAAGGTGCTGGGCCTGGGCGTGAATACCATGACGCTCGGCGGCTTGGCCGTGGCCATCGGGTTGATCATTGACGACGCCATCGTGGACGTCGAAAACGTTTTCCGGCGCCTCCAGGAGAATCGCCGTCGTGAGCATTCCGCACCTGCGTTGCAGGTGATCTTCGACGCCTCGGCGGAGATTCGGAATTCGATCGTATACGCAACGTTCATCATCGCATTGGTCTTCATTCCGCTGTTTTTCCTCTCTGGAGTGGAGGGCCGCTTGTTCGCGCCGCTGGGGATCGCATTCATCATTTCGTTACTCGCTTCGCTGCTGGTCTCACTCACACTGACGCCGGTGATGTGCTATTATCTGCTGCCCAAGGCTTCCTTTATGGATGAGGCTGAGGACTCCTTTTTGGTCCGCGGCCTGAAGTCTCTGCAGACGCGCATCCTGCGCTTCACGCTTCCTCATGCGTGGGAGATTCTGATCGCATCGGCCTTTCTGGTGCTGCTTTCCATCGCATTCATTCCCCTGCTGGGCCGTGAGTTCCTGCCTGATTTTAACGAAGGAACGCTTACCGTCAACGTGCAGGCCGAGCCGGGCGTGAGCCTGCCGGAGTCCGACGCCATCGGGCGACTGGCGGAAACGCGCATGTTGGCCGTCGAAGGCGTCAAATCGACGGGCCGTCGCACGGGCCGCGCCGAGCTGGACGACCATGCCGAGGGCGTCTATTACACGGAGATAGAAGTAGCGCTCGACCCGGGCGAGCGGAAGATCGCGGAGATCGTCGCCGACATTCGCAGTCAGCTCTCCATTCTTCCCGGCATCGCTCTGAACATCGGCCAGCCCATCTCGCACCGCATCGACCACATGCAGAGCGGCGTGCGTTCGCAGATCGCCATCAAGATTTTTGGGGTGGAGCTGGCCGAGTTGCGGCGTATGGCCGATGAGATCGAAACAGTCATGAAGTCCGTGCCGGGCATGGTGGACGTGGCGGTGGAGAAGCAGTCGCTGGTGCCCGAGTTGCGCCTGACCGTGAATCGCCAGCGCGCGGCTGAGTTCGGCTTGCAGGCTGGCGAGATCAACGATGTGCTGGAGACGGCGCTACAGGGCCGGACGGTCTCACAAGTGCTCGATGGACAGCGGACTTACGATGTGATTGTGCGGCTGGATGAGGTCTACCGCAACAACATTGAAGCGATCAGCGACGTGCTCCTCGACACTCCCTCGGGCGGCAAAGTTCCGCTGCGGCAGGTGGCCGATATTACACTATCGTCCAGCCCCAACCAGGTGTGGCGTGAGAATGCGCAGCGGCGCATCGTGGTGCAGGCCAACGTCGCCGGTCGCGACCTGCGCGGCGCGGTTACCGAACTGCAAACTCGCATCAACAGTCAGGTGAAGCTGCCTACTGGTTACTGGATTGAATACGGCGGGCAGTTTGAGTTCGAGCAGCAGGCGACGCAGTTGATTCTGGCGATGTCGGGGGTAGCCATTCTGGGAGTGTTCCTGCTGCTGTACGCGCAATTTGGTTTTGTCCGCGTGGTGTTGCAGGTGATGGCGAATATTCCGCTGGCGCTGGTGGGCGCGGTGATCGCGGTCTATCTGTCGGGCGGAGTGCTTTCCGTTGCCTCGCTGGTGGGATTCATCACGGTGGGCGGCATCGCGGCGCGCAACGGCATCATGATGATCTCGCACTACATTCATCTGGTGCGCTACGAAGGCGAGCAGTTTGACGAGAAGATGATCATTCGCGGCACGCTCGAACGGGTGCGGCCCGTGCTGATGACGGCGCTGGCGGCGATTCTGGGCGTGGCCCCGCTGGTCTTCGCCGGCGGAGAGGCGGGCAAGGAATTGCTGCAACCCATCGCGGTGGTCATCGCTGGCGGGCTGATCAGTTCCACGCTGCTCGATTGGACCGTCACGCCCGCGCTCTTCCTCAAATTCGGCCGGCCCGTGTGCGAATACTATCTCTCGGGCAAGGATCAATCGCAGAGGGCGCAGGACCGGATCACAGAAGAGCAAGCCAGTTAGCCCGTTAGCATATGGTCCCTCTATAATCTGAATATGGGCATTCCTCCAGATACACTTGGATTCGCCCGCTACTCGCGCCAGATACTTTTCAAGGGCATCGGCGCAGCGGGACAGCAGCGGCTCGGACAGTCGCGAGCGGCAATCGTAGGCTGCGGTGCGCTGGGCAGCCTACAGGCGGCATTGCTGGCGCGCGCCGGCGTGGGTGAGATCACTTTAATTGATCGCGATTTTGTGGAAGAGAGCAACTTGCAGCGCCAGACTCTTTTTGATGAGAGCGACGCCGCCGAGCACACTCCTAAGGCGATAGCCGCCGCGGCTCATCTGAAGCGCGCGAACTCCGAGGTCCGTATCCTCCCCGTGGTGGCTGACCTGACGCCGCGCAACATCGCCGAGTTGCTCGGCGGAGTCCACGTAATTCTTGACGGCACCGACAACTTCGAGACGCGCTATCTGCTGAACGACTTCAGCGTGTACAGCGGCATCCCGTGGATATACGGAGCCGCCGTGGCCAGTTACGGAGTCACCTTCACCATCCGGCCAGGCGCGACTCCCTGCCTGGCCTGCCTATTTCCCGCCGCCCCCGCTGGCGCGCACGCCACCTGCGATACGGCGGGCATTCTGAATGCCGCCGCCGCCGTGGTGGCCTCTTTGCAGGTGGCCGAGGCGACCAAACTGTTAGTGGGCGCGGCGCAGGAGTTGACCGGCAAGATGATCTCGGTGGATGTGTGGGACAGCCGCTTCCAGTCCATTGATCCCGGCCCGCCCGCCGCGGACTGCCGCGTTTGTCAGCGTCGGGAGTTCGCTTATCTAACCGGTGCCAAGTCGGCGCCTGTCACGCTTTGCGGTCGCGACTCGGTTCAGATACACGAACGGGAACGCCCGCTGGACTTCGCCGAGTTGGCCGGAACGCTCACACTGCTGGGCGCGGTGCGGTACAATTCTCATGTATTCCGATTCCAGGTGGATGCCTACGAAATGATCGTATTCCCCGATGGCCGCGCCATCATCAAAGGCACCAACGACCCTGGCGTGGCCCGCAGCTTATACGCCCGCTACCTTGGGGCCTAAACGACATGAGTGATCTGGTCAACATTGTTGCGCAATTACAGGCGGCTACCTCCGCCGTTCGCCGCGCTCCCCGGCCGGAGTGGTTGCGGGCGCGCGCGCCCGGCGGGGCGAACCATCACGAACTGAAAGTGCTGACCAATCGGCTGGGACTGCACACGGTATGCGAAAGCGCGCAGTGTCCCAATCTCGGCGAGTGCTGGGATCAGCGCACCGCGACGTTCATGATTCTGGGCGATGTTTGCACGCGGCGCTGCGGTTTCTGCGCGGTCCCCAAGGGCCAGCCGCTGCCTGTGGATGAAGACGAGCCGGAGCGCGTGGCCGAGGCCGTGCATGCGTTGAATCTGGAATACGTTGTGGTTACTTCCGTCAATCGCGATGACCGCAAGGATGGCGGGGCGGAGCTTTTTGCGCGCACGATCCGCGCCATTAGCCAGCGGCAGCCTGGGTGCAAAGTGGAAGTGCTGATCCCGGACTTCCAAGGCTCGCGCGAGGCGCTCGAAATAGTTTTGGATGCGCGTCCGGACGTGTTGAATCACAATACGGAGACCGTGCCGCGCCTCTACAAGCAGGTTCGTCCCGGCGCCCGCTATGAGCAGTCGCTCGAACTCATTTCGCGCGTGCGCCAGATGGACGCATCCATCGCCAGCAAATCGGGGATCATGGTGGGATTAGGCGAATCGACCGAAGAAATTCACGAGACCATGCGGGATCTGGCGCGCAGCGGTTGCCAGATTATGACCATCGGGCAATACTTGCAACCATCGCGGGACCATCTTCCCATCGCCCGCTACTATCACCCCAGCGAGTTTGCGGAATTTCAGCAGGCTGGGCTGCGCATGGGATTCAGCCACGTGGAATCCGGCCCACTGGTGCGCAGCTCCTATCACGCACGCACCCAACTGGCCAGCGCGATGCCAGCTAATCAATAGATTAAATGTTTGTTAGCGGGTTGATTCGGCACCAACAGGTTTTCGGTGTCTAGCCCGAATCGTCTATTCACTCGCTGGTTTCCCGGGCCAGAATGTGATTACTAATGCACCTGTAGAATAATAAACCCATTGCTCACCATCTGCTGTCCGATAACATCTGTGGAGGAAGATCTATATGGTGTACTCATCTTCAGGGTCGGGAGACGACAGGCGTCAACATCGCCGCTTTCTGGTTAACGGCATTGCCTCGCTGCAATCCGGCAGCACCACCCTTCAGGCTGAACTGCTCAATGTGGGCGCCGGCGGGCTGCTGGTCCTGACGGACGCCGCACTACCTGACGGCGCGGCCGTTCAGGCGCGCTTCCTCATCAATAACTATCCTCTCGAAGTGGTTGTGAATGGATTTGTTGCGCATTCCACCGAATCCACGATGGGCGTTGCCTTTTCGGAAGAACCGGATGGGTTGGATGAGATCATTCTCTGGCTCGAAGCGGGCTTCATGGCCGGAATGCTGACTTAGCTCGCGAAATAGCGGTTGCATAGCGCATCAGTTTCCGTTCATTCCGCTCCGATCATTCAGCATCATTCTCACTCCTGTTATTACTGCATCGAGCTACCTTTTCCACTGAGTATTATCAGTAGAACGCCGCTCCAGCACTGAACTCAAACTCTCCTTTCACGACGACTGTCGCCAATTGCGCCCTCGTGTTGCGCTGGCGTGTTGTGCTATTTTTGTCCTGCTGGTGGACGTGCCAGTCGCGCACCGGCTTCCCCCTGAAGTAAGGCCATTTTTTGGATGGGCCGATATTCGGCGAAGGATCGCCGAAGGTTCCGCACTTTGCCGAAAAGCGCCGGGGCGATGAACTTCACGGAGAAGAGGGCGGGATATCCATGAAACAGCACTACGATCTTGCCGTAATCGGTTCCGGACTGGCTGGCTTGACGTTGGTCCGGCAGTTGCTCCTGCGCGCGGACAAAAAAGTTTTGCTGCTCGATAAGTCTCCGCAGGTCCCCACTCCGCGACAGAAGCTTGGTGAATCGACCGTCCAGGTGGGTGGATACTATCTCTCCAAGGTGCTCGATCTCGAAGAGTATCTGATCCGCGATCAGCTGCTGAAATACAATCTGCGATTTCACTGGAAACCCAAGGGAACCGACGGTAGCGCCTATGAGCAGCTGAGCCAGAGCTACATCCGCATTGACCTGCCCGGCGATTTCGATACCAGCCGAAGTGAGAGAGAATCTCATGAGGGAGGTATTTGAATATGCCGATGCAGAGGTACAAACCAGAGCAGATCGTAACGGTGTTGCGGCAGGTTGAAGTGGCGGTGGCCAGCGGGAAGACA